>JBIIZV010000125.1:0-3474 GCA_044346095.1 Candidatus Nanopelagicales bacterium | reverse complement strand
TGTTGCCATACTTATCGGCAAACACGACAACCTTGCCAAATTCTTCGTGACGAGGTTCTTCGGTAAATGCAACATTGTGCTTTGCCATGTGGGCATAGTCGCGATCAAAGTTGTCGGTGTACAAGAAGAACATCACGCGACCTCCAGACTGATGTCCAATCGCAGCTGTTTGTTCCGGAGATGCTGCTTGCGCAAGCAATAATGCTGCGCCTTGATTTGCATCAGGAGCAACAACAACCCAACGCTTCACATCAGACATCTTGGTGTCTTCGACCAAAGTGAATCCAAGTGCTGTTGTGTAGTAATCAATTGCGCTGTCGTAATCATCGACAACGACGGTAATCATTCCTAGATGTGACATTTAATCCTCGAGCACACTAGCCATGCGAAGCACAGCTTCCTTGATGATTTCTTTACTAGTTGCCAGATTCAATCGCACAAAGTCTTTGCCAACTCCACCGAAGTCAGTGCCACCACTTAATGCAACTCGACCCTTATCAAGCAGCAAGGTTGCAACCTCTTCTTGTCCGTAAGCACTTAAATCAATCCAAGCAAGATAGGTACTCTGCGGCACTGAATACTTAGCTTTTGGCAGGTGTTTCTTAAGTAACTTGTTTAGGTAATGCCGATTCTCATCTACGTTCTTCAAAACTGCCTTAAGCCAAGGCTCGCCTTGGTTATAGGCCGCAATACTTGCCCAAACACCTAACAACGAAGTTCGCCATGGAGATGAGAATGGCAGCAAAGCTAACCGATCATTGATCTCTGAATTGTCGGACACAATCTGTGCGCACTTTAGCCCTGCAAGATTCCAAGACTTACTGGCCGAAGTAATGCATAGTCCAGTTTCGCGAGCAGTCTCGCTGACATTTAAGTAAGGAATGAATTTGGTTCCTGAGAACATCAGTGGCGCGTGAATCTCGTCACTGATAACCAAAACTCCATATTTCTTTGCCAGCTCTGCGATCTTTTCCAACTCATCAAGTGTGAAAACATGACCAACTGGATTATGTGGATGACACAGGATGTATGCCTTAGCGCCAGCTGCAAAAGCGTCTTCAAGTCCAGCAAGATCAAGTGACCACTCATCACCCAAATGATTTAGTGGCACATCAACGGCTTCACACTTGGCTTCTTTGATCCAAGTAAAGAAGTTCAAGTAGACCGGTGAATTAACGACAACTTTGTCGCCAGGCTCGGTCCACAGCCGAAGCACTTCAACACCTGCAACGCCAACATCAGTTGCCAAATAAAACTGTTCTTTGTTTACAGTCCAGTCCCAATTTCGTTTGGCATAGTTTGCAAACGCTTGTGGAAGTTCAGGCGCGATTCCAGAATACCCAGTATCGCTGCGCTTGATCATGTCAATCAAGACATCGCGAATTGGCTTTGCAATTGGGTAATCCATTTCGGCAACTGGCAACGGCAACACATCTTCAGGAAATGTTCGCCACTTTGCGCTACGACGTTTGCGAAGCTCAACTAATGAATCTGCAGAAACTCTAACCATGTTTACAGGCTAGCAATGCTTATGGCTTGATTATGGTGATACCCGGTAATGGGTTAGTACCTAGGCCGGCAAGCGCATCAGGGACTTGTTCCAAAGTGATTGTGCGTTCCACCAAAGTATCAGGACGTAATGTGCCATCGGCAATTTCGCTAAGCATTTGAGGATAGTGCGCCGCTGACATGCCATGGCTACCCATGATGGTTAGCTCACGTCCAATCACTGTGTGCATTGGAATTGTTGCCTGATCTTTGACTTCAGCAGGTGGCAGTAAACCAACCTGAACATGTCGACCCAAACGACGCAATGATTCAACCGCAAGTTTGCTGGTTGCAATGCTGCCGAGAGCATCAACTGTTAAGTCAGCGCCAGCAGGTGAATACTTCTTAATTTCTTTAACCACATCATCATGAATGGAATCAAGCACGTAATCAGCGCCAGCTAGACGAGCGCGATCCCGAGCAGGATTAGAAGTATCAATTCCAACAACCGTTGCCCCGCGAGATTTCGCAATCATGATTGCAGCAAGGCCAACGCCGCCACAACCAAACACCGCAACAGTTTCCCCGGCTTGAACTTTGCCAACATGAACAACTGCGCGATACGAAGTTGCAAACCGGCAACCTAATGCAGCCGCAGTTTCAAATGACATGGAGTCAGGTAGCGCAACCACATTAAAGTCCGCATGGGGGATGCGCACGTATTCAGCAAACGAGCCCGGGCCGTTAAATCCTGGTTGCCATTGATATAGACAAACTTGCGCATTGCCAGCTTTGCAATCGATGCAATCGCCACAACCACAAACAAACGGAACTGTTACCCGGTCGCCAACTTTCCAGTTCTTAACATCGGCGCCAACCTCGGAAATCACGCCTGCAAATTCATGGCCTGGCACATGTGGCAACTCGGTGATGTCAGAATCATGGCCTTGCCAGCCATGCCAATCACTTCGGCAAAGCCCAGTGGCTTCAACCTTGATAACCACGCCATGGGGCCTGGCTACTGGCATATCCCGCTCACCTACATATAGAGGAGAACCGAAGGCATCGAATTGGGCTACACGCATGAAGTAAGGGTATTCCAGGCTCTGTTATCCACAGAAACAGCCCCCAATTTGCAATAAATCTCTTTTTAAGTATGCTAAAAAGCCTTGAGTCAACCCGACTCAAAGTATCTGATGCTTGAGGTTTCAGGTGCCGTGAGTCGGGTATGACTATAAGCGAAAACCCTTTCTTGGAGGAAAAAATGGCTAAAGCCGTAGGTATCGATCTGGGAACCACTAACTCGGTGGTCTCAGTACTTGAAGGTGGAGAACCCACCGTCATTGCAAACGCAGAAGGCGCTCGCACTACACCCAGTGTTGTCGCATTCGCAAAGAACGGTGAAGTCCTGGTTGGCGAAGTTGCCAAGCGTCAGGCCGTCACCAACGTAGACCGCACGATCCGTTCCGTTAAGCGTCACATGGGTGACACTTCTTGGAATGTCGATATCGACGGCAAGAAGTACAACGCTCAGGAAATCTCTGCACGTATTTTGCAGAAGCTAAAGCGTGATGCTGAGGCTTACCTTGGCGACACAGTTACTGATGCAGTAATTACTGTTCCGGCTTACTTCAATGACGCTCAGCGTCAAGCAACTAAGGATGCTGGTCAGATCGCAGGTCTGAATGTATTGCGTATTGTCAACGAACCAACTGCGGCAGCACTTGCATACGGTTTGGACAAGGGCGATAAAGACCAAACAATTTTGGTATTCGACCTTGGTGGTGGAACGTTCGACGTTTCACTTCTTGAAATTGGCGAAGGCATCGTAGAAGTTAAAGCCACAAGTGGCGATAACAACCTCGGTGGCGACGACTGGGATCAGCGTGTAGTTGATCACTTGGTAACCCAGTTCAAGAATTCAAACGGTGTTGATTTGTCAGCAGACAAGGTTGCCTTGCAGCGCCTACGCGAAGCAGCTGAAAA
>JBIIZV010000124.1:0-3502 GCA_044346095.1 Candidatus Nanopelagicales bacterium | reverse complement strand
CACGAAGGTGGATACTCTCCGTTTTACGTTCCGTATTGCGGTTTAGCAGTTCTAGAAACCCTCTCCGGGGTCAAGACGGGGATTGCAGATGCAATCACCCCAACTTGGGATGAACTGCCAGGGCAAGAGTGTCAGCCAGAGCAGTTAGCTCGAATCAACCAAGTAGTAAGTGCTTTTAACCTCTAGTTTTCCTTATTTTTAGGCACTTTTCCAAAGACTGGAAACTTGTCTGCCGCTAGCCTTATGCTGTTCGAACAAATGTTCGAAAGGCTTGATATGTCCCGCAACTACGGCGCCAGCTCCAAATCTCTGGCTTACGTAAGCACCAATGCTGATGGTGCCCCGAATTGGTTTAGTTGGCGTGGCCGCAGGTATGTCGTGCTAGCAATTTTGTTCAGCTGGCTTGAAGCCGCTCCGTGGTGGCGCACTCGCCAAAGCCGAGAGTGGCAAGTCTGGCGCATTGAAGCAGCCGATCAGGCTACGCAAAACAACTCAGGCATTTATGACATCGCAACTAGCGATCAGCGATGGTTCATCCGTCGCGTAATGGATTGATTAATAGGAGGAAACATGACTGCTCAAACCACAGACGAAGTTCAAGTAACTGTAGCCAGCATTGATTTGCTTGGTGGCGCATTGCGCAGCTTAGATGCGGCAATCACATCATCGCGCGCCGGCGAGAAGTATGTTGCAGCGCATCTTGCTGCATTGCGCGCTGCCGCAGCTTTATTGGCAGCTTATGCCAGACCAAATAGTCGTAGGCCTACAAGTGTGTGGACTTTAGTAATTAAAGTTGCACCAGAGTTCACTGAGTGGGCGCAGTATTTCGCAGCCGGTGCAGGTAAACGTGCTGCTGCTGAAGTTGGCCTTGGTGGCGCAGTAACACCGCGCGAAGCAGATGATTTAGTTCGTGATGCGCACGAATTTATTGATTTAGTTTCTGAAAAACTTGGCGTATCAAGGCAGCTGACTTTGCCAACTAACGTAGCTGCGCAAGCCGTGATTCCAAATAACGTAATCCCAATAAAGCGTCGTACTGCCGCGACCGCTAAGTAGGTTGCAAAGCACGTTATGACTCAAGACTTTATTCATCTGCATGTGGCATCGGCATTATCAATGCGCTATGGCACAAGCACGCCACAAGACTTGGTGGTTCGCGCAGCTGAATTTGGCCAAACTGCAATTGCTTTAACAGATCGAGAAACTGTAGCTGGCGCAGTTAGTTTTATCCATGCCTGTGCGAGTGCAGATATATCACCAATCCTTGGTGTCGACATTGCACTGGAAACTCCACAGCCTTACTTGCCAACTCCCGCACATGGAGGAAAGTGGGTTAAGCCAGAACGGCCGCGAGTAACTCTGTTAGCGCACGACAAACTCAGTTGGGCTGGATTATGCGCCGTTATTTCACAGGCCCATAAAGACTCTCGCGAAGACCCAGAAATTAATCGCCAGGAGTTATTAGAACTTGCTGGCGAACATGGATTAATTGCGTTACTTGGACCCAGGTCTGACATTGGTTACAACATCCTTAACCGCAGACCAGATCGCGCTTTAGATCATTTGCGAACTTGGCAAGACCATGGCGTACGGACTTACTTAGAAATTGCCACTCACTATCAAAGTCCAGATGGCTCAAATCTTTCTGATACTTTTGCAGCCCGCATGTTGCAGTGGGCGATAGTGCACAGAACTCAAGCAGTTCTAACAAACATTGTTAGGTATCGCGATCCTAAGGATTCTCGGATTGCTGATGTGCTTGATGCCTCGCGTAGGCAAATTGCATTGTCGACTCAGGCCAATGGCGCTACAACTAGCCAAGCATTCCTAGCTTCAACTCAACACATGAGCGCTATTGCCCAGCGAGTTTCAAGTTTGGTTGGTGACCCTCGTGACATTGGACAAGCATTGCTGCGACAAACCGTAGCTCTTGGTCAAGAATGCGTAATCGATCCAGAAGCAGACCTAGGAATGAATCAGGTTTATGTGCCTGAGCTATCTAAGTTATTGCCAGGTGAAACTCGCAGCGCTGACAGTATTTTGCAAGAACGCTGCGAGGTGAGCTTTAGTAACTATCTAACTGACAACGCAGTTACTCGAAGTGAAGATCGCCGAGCCACTCGAGAACGCTTGGACTCTGAGCTGTCAGTAATTAAACAAATGGGTTTAGCTGGATATGTTTTAACAGTTGCCCAAGTCGTTGACATGATTCGAGAAATGAAAGTCCGGGTTGCTGCCCGAGGATCAGGTGCTGGAAGTTTTATTAATCACTTATTGGGAATCTCTGGCGTAGATCCAATCAAACACAATCTTTTAATGGAGCGATTTATCTCCACACTTCGCCCTGGGTTACCAGACATAGATATAGACGTGGAGTCAGATCGACGAATCGAAATTTACCAAGCAATCTTTGATCGCTTTGGGGACCAGCGAACAACCTGTGTTTCGATGCGCGAAACTTATCGAGTTCGACATGCGATTCGCGATGTTGGTGCAGCCATGGGAATGCCGCCAGGCGAAATAAATACTTTTGCTAAATCTTTCCCACACATCAGGGCGCGCCACATCCGAAGCGCTTTAGCAGAATTACCAGAACTACGACGAAGTGGAATTGGCATTCGGGCAGCTCGAGGCGATCTAGATCAATTTTTAGATTTAGTCGAAGGCCTAGATGGACTGCCTAGACATACTGCGCTGCATCCATGCGGAATCGTGCTTTCAGATTTGTCACTACTGCAACGCACTCCAGTTCAACCAAGTGCTCAAGAGTTTCCGATGTCACAGTTCGACAAAGATGATGTCGAACATATGGGATTGCTCAAGCTTGATGTGCTTGGAGTTCGAATGCAGTCAGCTCTGGCTTACGCGATCGAACAGGTTTATCAAGTTCAAGGACCTGATGCTTATGGAGCAGATTCAACCGGAAAGATAAATCTGGAATCAGTTCCGCGTGATGATCCAAAAACATTCGAGTTAATTCAAAGCACTAAAACTTTGGGTTGCTTTCAAATTGAATCTCCTGGTCAGCGAGAGTTGATTGGAAAGTTTGCCCCAGTTTCATTTGGTGATCTGATTACTGATATTTCACTATTTCGTCCTGGACCAGTGAAAAGCGACATGATCACACCATTTCTGCGGGCTCGGCAAGGTTGGGGCATGACTGACTATATGCACCCAGACTTAAAAGAGATTCTGACTGAAACTAGTGGGGTTGTGGTTTTCCATGAACAAGTAATGCGAATTGTTTCAGTTACTACGGGCTGCTCACTCGAAGCTGCAGATCTAATCCGACGACGCATGGGGGATTACGAAGAACTCGACGAAATTCGGGAATGGTTTTATAAGTCATTGAAAAGCCGCAATTACGAACTCTCGGTAATTGAACAAATCTGGGATGTACTGCGCTCTTTTGCATCATTTGGATTTTGCAAAGCTCACGCTGCCGCTTTTGCATTACCTACCTACCAATCAGCTTGGTTTAAAACGCATCATCCGGCAGCTT
>JBIIZV010000123.1:0-3527 GCA_044346095.1 Candidatus Nanopelagicales bacterium | reverse complement strand
ACGAACGACCTCTTCGTTAATGCCACGACGGGCATTAGTACCAGCTTGATCAGCGTCGTGCCAACCAAACTCGTAATTTCCGAGTGCGTCTAGATGTTCCTGTTGGGTTGTCATGCGTTTTCCCTTCGAGTGTGTGGAACTAATGTCGTGCAAACTGCATTTCCCTTTGCAATAGTTGCTAAGCGAGTTACATGTACTCCGGTTAATTCGGAGAACGCCTTTGTCTCTTCTTCGCATAGCGCAGGGAATTCGACAGCAACGTCACCCATTGGACAGTTGTGCTGGCAAATCTGTGTTGATCCGTATAGCCCAGGGGTTTCGGTAGCGGCAAAACCATCTTGATTAAGTGCATCGATCAACGCGACTGCGCGCTCTTCGATAGTTTCAAGCTTGGAAATCTCGTTATGGCGACTAACAAAATCTTTTGCAATAGAACTAGCAAACTCAGTAACTGCTCCAGGACCGGCAGTTGAATTCAAGTACTTAACTGCACTCAAGCCCAAGCTCTCTTGATGCTGACCGAATCGGGCACGGCCAGCAGCCGTAAGCATGAATACTCGTGAAGGCCTGCCGCGTCCACGCTTTGAATCAAGGGCTGCTGGACCATAAGGTGCGCGCTCACTTGACTCGACCAAACCAGTTTCCAGCAACAGATCTAACTGCTTTCGCACTGCTGCGCCGGTAAGGCCTAGAGTTTGAGCCACATCTGTCGCTGTTGAAGGTCCCGCCTGCAAAAGGGTGCGCGCTACCGTGGCGGCTGCGGATCCTTCGAATTTCACAACTTCATTGTTGCGTATATCGGAAAGTTTCGCACCTTCGGGGCTACCTTGGGCAAAGCACCCAATAAGCGCAGGCTAGATAAGCCCTTTAGGCTGTAAGAGTGACTCCCCCAAAACTGCGTAAATGGCAACATCGGACCCTAATAGCGAATGTGGTGGCCCAAGCTGGCATCGTCCTTACTGGAGCCACGGTTCGCCTGACCGCATCAGGGCTTGGATGCCCAACTTGGCCGGAGTGCGTGGACGGCTCAATCACCCCGACATCTGATCAAACTGAGGCTTTCCACAAATACATTGAATTTGGAAATCGCCTGCTCACCTTCGTATTGCTGATCGTGGCTATTGCGTCGCTGTTCGCTGTCTTCAAGCACAATCGGGAACGCAAGTTGTCAGGTAACAACAAGCGTCGATCCTTAACCCTTCTGGCACTTGGTGTTCTTTTTGGAATTCTGGTGCAAGCAGTCTTGGGTGGCATCACTGTGTTGACTGGCTTGCATCCATTGATCGTGGCAGCACATTTCATGGTTTCGATTGGACTGATAACGGTTGCCGTTGTTTTGCTAGTCAGGGCGCAAGAAGCAAATGATCGTCCGGTTGCCTTGCAAGTTGCCAAGCCAATTCACATTGGAATGCGAATCCACATATGGCTTGCATTACTGGTTATTGGAATTGGAACCTTAGTAACTGGATCTGGCCCACACGCTGGCGACACTAACGACATTGTTCGCCTCGGCTTTGAGTTTAAGAACATCACAACAATTCACGCAGCTACAGTTTGGCTTTTCCTTGGACTAACTATCGGTCTGCTGGTTTCACTGCTAGCTACAGCAGCCCCGAAGCCAGTTATCAAACAAGCCTGGATCGTGTTTGGCATTTGCATAGCGCAAGGCATCGTTGGTTACACCCAATTCTTTACTGGCTTACCATGGGGCTTGGTCGCAGTACACGTATTAGGTGCATGTTTGCTTTGGATCTTTACTGTGAAGTTCTACTTAGCCCGTAATACTCGAGGCTGACCTACAAGAACGGGTCAATGCCTATTGCTAGGAAAATCAAAGATAGGTATGAAATAGACCAGTGAAATAGTCGCATTGGATTTAAATCATCAAGATCTTTTCGCACTCTGGTGCGCAATGCATAAGCCTCGTAAAGAAACAGCGCACCGCTTGCAATTGCAATCGCTGAATACAGCCAGTTCATGCTTGCGATTGGAATCAAAACTAAAGTCGTTGCAACCATGACCCATGAATAGATGATGATCTGCTTTGCAACAACATGAGGAGTGTCTGTAACTGGCAACATTGGTACACCAGCTGCTGCGTAATCTTCTTTGTATCGAAGTGAAAGTGGCCAGTAGTGCGGCGGAGTCCAAAAGAATACGATCATGAAAAGCACGACCGGTGTCCAAGATAAGGATCCTGTTACTGCACTCCAACCAATTAGAACTGGCATACATCCAGCAGCTCCACCCCAAACAATGTTTTGAGAAGTTCGGCGCTTAAGCAACATGGTGTAGCCAATTACGTAAAACGCAATTGCAAAGGCAGCAAGCGCCGCAGACAACCAGTTAACAGTGAGTGCCAGAACTACGACTGAGAGTGTCGATAGAACTAGCCCAAAAACTACTATTTTCGGACCAGAGATTTGACCTGTGGCAGAAGGCCGATGCTCGGTCCGGTGCATCAAAGCGTCAATGTCGCGATCCAAGTAGCAATTCAAGACATTGGCTCCACCGGCAGCCAAAGTACCGCCAAGTAGCGTCCAGCAAACTAGTGCCCACTCTGGAAAGCCAGCGGCTGCCAAAAACATAGTTGGAATTGTGGTGACGAGGAGTAATTCGATGATTCTTGGCTTAGTTAGGGCCAAATAAGCCCGCCAAGTTGGTGTGATCCAATTGGTAACGTCTGAGCTGGCTGGACTCAAATCGTTTAGTTGCGATGACACATAATGAGCCTACCTGCGCCTACCGCGAGTCGCGAACGCCCAGTAGATAACCTTGGGTCGTGAGCAAATTCATCTGGACAGACTTAGACGACCAAGCCGTTACCGCCGCCCGCGCCCTAGCGATGGACAGCGTTCAAAAGGTTGGCAACGGCCACCCCGGCACTGCGATGAGTTTGGCGCCAATGGCATACCTGCTATTCCAGAAATGGATGAAACATGATCCAAGCGATCCAAAGTGGCAGGGACGAGATCGCTTCATACTTTCTAATGGCCACAGCAGCATCACGCTCTACACTCAACTTTTCTTAAGCGGTTATGGCCTGGAATTAGATGACTTAAAGTCCTTTAGAACTTGGGAAAGTAAGACCCCAGGCCATCCAGAGTTTGGTCACACTGATGGCGTCGAGGCGACAACTGGCCCGCTTGGCTCGGGACTGGCTACCGCTGTGGGCATGGCTATGGATGCGCGTTATGTTCGCAACTTATTAGATTCAAAAGCCGCAAAAGGGCAAAGTATTTTCGACCATAAAGTTTGGGTAATCGCTGGTGATGGTTGCCTGCAAGAAGGCGTAACTTCAGAGGCGTCCTCGCTAGCCGGTCATCAGAAGCTCAGTGACCTTGTTGTGCTTTATGACGATAATCACATCAGCATTGAAGGCGACACGGCTGTTTCGTTTAGTGAAGATGTCCTCGCTCGTTACTCCGCGTATGGCTGGAATGTAAGTCATGTAGAGATGCTGGCAAATGGTGAGATTGACGTTGTCTCGCTAGATCTCGCGATCGCTAACGCGGTGGCACAAAGCG
>JBIIZV010000020.1:0-10604 GCA_044346095.1 Candidatus Nanopelagicales bacterium | reverse complement strand
ACAAATCATGCTTGGTTACTGGCAACGTCCAGAGGAAACTTCGAAGACTCTCAAGGATGGCTGGTTACACACCGGCGACGTTGCTGTGATGGATACCGATGGTTACTTAACTATTGTCGATCGCACC
The DNA here is from genome assembly GCA_044346095.1 of Candidatus Nanopelagicales bacterium. Taxonomy (GTDB): domain Bacteria; phylum Actinomycetota; class Actinomycetes; order S36-B12; family UBA5976; genus UBA5976. Next base: position 10,477 of record JBIIZV010000020.1, on the reverse strand, counting down.
CACGACATGATTATTGTTAGTGGCTTCAATGTTTATCCAAACGAAATTGAAGAGCAGATTGCTGCCGTTCCTGGCGTGCTCGAAGTTGGCGTAATTGGCGTGCCAGATGAAAAATCTGGCGAGCGAGTTCGTGCCTATATAAAGGCCACGGTCCCTGCCCCAAGCAAAGAAGAAATTCTCGCTCATTGCCGAACAAATTTGGCTGCTTACAAGATTCCACAAGACGTCGTGTTTGTAGAAGATCTTCCAAAGAGCCCAATTGGCAAGATTCTTCGCCGCACGCTTCGCGATGAAGCAATCGGCAAAACCTCTAGCAACGACTCAAGCAAGGGAGCTTAGTTATGCGCACATTTATAAGCTTGGCGGAAGAAGTTGCCAACGAAGCTACTGTTGTAAATGAGTTTGAGCAGACTCTGCTTAGAATCTTTATTCTCACCATCATGTTTGGTCTGGGCGCTGGCTTGACGCCAAAAGACTTCTCGCTGGCCCTGCGTCGTCCTTGGGGACTCTTTATTGGCTGGATAACCCAATTCGGAATCATGCCACTCACGGCATACGTCCTGATCGTCACAGTTCTATTCCCATTTTCAAATAGCACCGACATTATGTTGGTCGCGTTGGGTGCATTGATCATGGGTAGTGTGCCAGCGGGCACAACTTCGAATTTGTTTACCTACTTCTCTAAGGGCAACTTGGCACTTAGCGTTGTGATGACGATTAACTCAACGTTGTGGGCATTCATCATGACTCCCGCAATGCTATTCATTTACTCAAGACTTATTGGCCTTGATGAATCGCTGACAGTCGAGTTCAGTGAACTCGCGCTAGTTATTGTTGGCTTGATCATTCCGGTCGCACTAGGAATGCTGCTTCGCAAATTCAGTTCAAATGTTGGTGCAGTGCTAGAACTAGTTGGCAGCGTTGTCGGCTTACTATTCATTCCGTTCTTGATCGCTATCTGGGTGCCTCGCAACTGGCAGCTACTGGTAACGACAGATTGGCCAACATATGTTGTGGCAATTGGCCTAGGTTTAGTCGGTATTACGGTTGCGTACTACATTTCCAAGCTGCTTAAGTTGCATCCAATGAACGCCAGAACCATTGCGCTTGAGACTGGAATCAACAACGGACCTTTGGCCATCGCTGTGATCGTTGCCGTATACATCGACAATCCTGGTGTGGACAAGATTCTTTTGGTTCCAGCGCTTTACTCGCTGTTCATTGTCATCATTTCAACATTGGTGACTCTAGTGTTCAGGCGGGCAAACCTTGCAGAAGAGCAGAAGATTCCAAACCTGCTCTAACTGATTCGATGTCTACCAAGACTCTGAGGATTGTTGGTTTCATCAGTCGCTGAGAAGCTCTGCATGACCAATCCGATAATCACCAAGATGAGTCCAATCGCGCCATTAAGTGTTACGGGTTCGCCCAGCACAACTACGCCAAGAACTGCAGCAGTGACTGGATCTGCCAGCATCATGGTCGAAGCAACTCCAGGGCTTATCCCCTTTAGTCCAACAGTTTGAATGCCGTTAGCTATACCCATAGTTACCGCGCCAAGGTAGATGGCCAACATGATGGTTTGGGTCGTCCATTGCACCGCAAGCAAGTCGCTTCGCACAATAAAGAACAGTCCAATGGATCCAAGCAAAAAGGCCATTCCAGGCAATTGCATTGGATGGCCGCCCGCGCGAACTTCTAACTTTGCTGCGTTTATGTAGGCACCAATTCCAGAACCTGCGATAACGGCATAGAGCAATCCGGTTGCATCATTAGTTTGCAGTTCGCCGAGTGAAGCAACTACTAAACCTGATATCGCAATCGCTGTAGAGACCAACCAGATTTTAGTTAATCGCTCACGCAAGAATATCCAGCCAACAATTCCTGCTGAAACTGGAATGCAGCCAACCGTAATTAATGCTGCTGTTGCAACTCCAGTGCGTTCAACGGAAGCAAAGAAGAACACTTGGTAGGAAGCAGAGCTCGCAGCCATGATCCAAACACCTGGACGCATGGCTAGACGAATTAGGCCCTTTAGTTTGCCGCCAAAGAACGGCGCAAGGATAAGCAACGTAATTGCGCCAATTGAAAGGCGAACAAATCCAATAACCGGTGATGGCGTGTTCAGTGCATAGATTGCTGCGACTGTTCCAGCTGTGCCAGCAAGACCATTACCGAGAAGTGATAGGCCTACTGATCGACCTGCATGCTTACGGGATTTTGAATCAGACATTGAGGCAACTATTTTTGCCGGCACAAATCACTAACCAAGTCTATGCCTGCGGCTTTGGGGCTAACTCTTTAGTTTTGAAGCCTTCAGATAGCTAGTGGTTTGGCGGTTGCAGCTACTGGAATTGGCAAAGTTGAGCTCCCGCTGAGGAATGAGTCAACATGGGCTGCTACCGATCTGCCTTCTGCAATTGCCCAGACAATTAATGACTGACCCCGGCCGGCATCTCCCGCAACAAACACGCCATCGACTTTGGTTGCATAAGAATCGTTACGGCCAAAATTACCTCTGCCATCAAGTTCTAGATCCAGCTGATTGTTAAGTACCTGAGTTTCTGGGCCAGTAAAACCCAGCGCCAGGAACGCAATGTCAACCGGAATCACGCGATTTGATCCAGGAATTTCATTGAACTGTGCTCCATCAAACTCCACGTCTACAAATTCAATTCCAGTTAAAAAATCTTCGCCCAAAAATCTAGTCGTTGAAACTCCATAGATTCGTGAACCACCTTCCTCATGAGCTGAAGTAACTTTATAAAGCAAGGGGTGAGTAGGCCATGGGGCATTTGCAGATCTTGTCGTGCCTGGTTGCGGCATGATTTCTAGTTGCGTGACAGATAGAGCGCCTTGACGCAGCGCTGTTCCAAGGCAATCGGCACCAGTGTCGCCACCACCGATAATCACTACGTTCTTACCTTTGACATCAATTTGCTCGGTAGCGTATTCGCCATACGTCGTACGGTTTGCTGAAGGTAAGTAATCCATTGCTTGATAAATTCCAGTTAAATCTCGACCTGGGATATCTAAGTTTCGAGGTATTGCAGCACCGACTGCCAGAATTACGGCATCGTAACGAGAGCGCAATTCACTTGCTGAAATATCTACGCCTACGTTCACGCCAGTTCTAAACCTCACTCCTTCAGCTTGCATTTGCATTAACCTGCGATCGATATGGCGCTTTTCCATTTTGAATTCTGGAATTCCATATCGCAACAAACCACCGATTCGATCAGAGCGCTCATATACCGCTACCGTATGACCAGCTCTTGCCAACTGCTGAGCGGCTGCCAATCCTGCGGGACCTGATCCGACCACAGCAACAGTTTTGCCACTCAATCTTTCTGGGGGCATCGGTTGAACATAGTCTGCGTCCCAAGCCCGATCAATTATCGCTACTTCAACTTGTTTGATGGTTACAGGGTCGCCTGAAATTCCAACTACACAAGCAGATTCGCATGGCGCTGGACATAGCCTGCCCGTGAACTCAGGGAAATTATTGGTTGCGTGCAGCCGCTCTGAAGCCAGTCTCCAGTCATCGGTAAAAACTAAGTCATTCCATTCCGGAATCAGATTGCCAAGTGGGCAAGCATTGTGGCAAAACGGAATTCCGCAATCCATGCATCTGCTTGCCTGTTTGCGAACCGAGCCTGAATCAAACTCTTGGTATACCTCGCGCCAGTCTTGGATTCGCACGTCGACTGGTCGGCGCTTTGGATGCTGTGCCGGCACATCCATAAACCCACGTGGATCAGCCATTCTTTGGCCCTCCTACTGCAAAAAGTTTCATTACTTCTAAGTTTGGATCTAATCCATCGCTAATTGCTCGTGACTGCAACTGCAATACACGTTGATAATCAGTTGGCATCACCTTAGTTATGCGCTCTGACTCAACAATCCAGTTACTAATCAAGTCTTTGGCAATCTGTGAATCAGTTTCCTGAATATGTTCAGTCAATAACTCGTGCAAGAGTTCACGGTCTTTCGCATCCAACTTTTGGAGCGTGACCATATCAATATTCACTTTAGGCTTCTGAAGATCCAGAACGTACGCAACCCCTCCAGACATTCCGGCAGCAAAGTTTCTACCAGTCGCCCCAAGAATTACAACGATTCCACCAGTCATGTATTCGCATCCGTGATCCCCCACGCCTTCAGTTATAAGAATGGCGCCAGAATTGCGAACTGCAAACCGCTCGCCGGTTCTTCCGCGCAAGAAAATTTTTCCTGAGGTTGCACCGTAGCCAATCACATTGCCAGCAATAATGTTTTCTTCGGCAATGAAAGTGGCATTAGCCGATGGGCGAATTGCAATCTTTCCGCCAGAAAGACCTTTACCAACATAGTCATTGGCATCACCTTCTAATGTCAAAGTTACGCCAGCAGGAATAAATGCCCCAAAAGATTGGCCCGCTGAACCTTTGAATTTGATTTGAATTGTGTTCTCGGGCAGACCTTTGCCGCCCCAAGCGCGCGTGACCCTAGAACCCAGCATGGTTCCAACAGTTCTGTTTACGTTCCTAATTTGGAATTCCGCTGAAACTGGCTCGGCATAATTAATAGCCGGTTGGCAAATCTCAATTAATCGATTATCGATCGCATCAAGCAACCCATGATCCTGCAACTTGGTCTGCCTCAAACTAACAGGGCCAAATTCCACGGGTGAGTGGAAAATTGGAGACAGATCAATTCCTTGGAGCTTCCAATGATTAATTGCAGCGACTGTATCCAATAAATCAACACGGCCAACCGCTTCGTCTAGGCTCCGCAATCCCAAATCAGCCAAAATCTCTCTGACTTCTTGAGCAATGAATTCGAAGAAGTTAACGACATGATCGGCTTGTCCTTCAAACCTTTCACGCAACTTAGGGTTTTGTGTTGCCACGCCAACTGGGCAGGTATCAAGATGGCAAACCCGCATCATGATGCATCCCATAACTACAAGTGGAGCGGTAGCGAAGCCATACTCCTCAGCACCTAAAAGCGCTGCAATTACAACATCACGACCAGTTTTTAACTGTCCATCGGCTTGAACCACAATTCGATCTCGAAGTCCATTCATTAACAAAGTCTGTTGAGTTTCCGCTAACCCAATTTCCCAAGGAGCTCCAGCATGCTTCAAGCTCGTTAGAGGAGATGCGCCAGTTCCACCATCGTGACCAGAAACCAGAACCACATCCGCATGCGCCTTGGCCACACCCGCGGCTACGGTTCCAATTCCGACTTCGGAAACCAGTTTCACATGAATTCGGGCTTGGTCATTTGCGTTCTTTAAGTCGTGAATCAGCTGCGCTAGATCCTCGATGGAATAAATATCATGGTGCGGTGGTGGCGAGATTAATCCAACACCTGGCGTTGAGTACCGAGTCTTAGCAATCCATGGATAAACCTTGTGGCCTGGGAGCTGTCCACCCTCTCCCGGTTTTGCACCCTGAGCCATCTTGATTTGAATGTCATCGGCATTAACTAAGTACTCGCTGGTAACCCCAAAACGTCCCGAAGCAACCTGCTTAATCGCAGAGCGCTTTGAGTCACCATTTTCTTCTCTGGTGTAACGCTCTGGATCTTCGCCACCTTCTCCGGTGTTACTTTTCGCGCCAATTCGATTCATTGCAATAGCTAACGTCTCATGTGCCTCTTGACTAATGGACCCATAAGACATTGCACCTGTTGAAAATCTTTTTAGGATTTCAGACGATGGTTCGACTTCAGAAATTGCAATGGCAGTTTCTTTTGCAGACTTAAACTCGAACAATCCTCGCAGCGTCATTACTTTTGCCGCTTGTTCGTTTACACGCTCCGTATACTGACGGAAGATATCGAGTTTGCCGCTTCTTGTTGCGTGTTGAAGGCGAAAAATAGTTTCAGGATCAAATAAATGCGGTTCACCTTCTCTGCGCCATTGATATTCCCCACCCACATTTAGAGTTCGGTGTGAAGGCGAAATCCCGGTTGCTGGATAGGCCTGTGCATGTCGCATCTCGCACTCTTTGGCGATTACTTCCAGGCCAATTCCACCCAATCGAGATGGTGTACCCGTGAAATATTTGTCAACTAAATCTTGAGAGAGACCGATGGCCTCAAACACCTGAGCGCCTGTGTATGAAGCAGCGGTAGAGATCCCCATTTTGCTCATCACTTTTAGCAGGCCTTTACCTAGGCCCTTAACTAGATTTCGAACCGCGATCTCAGGTTGCACGCCAGTGACTACCCCAGTGCGAACCAAGTTTTCCACCGACTCCATTGCAAGATATGGATTAACGGCCGCTGCCCCATAACCAATTAGCAGCGCTACGTGATGAACTTCCCTGACATCACCGGCCTCGATAATCAATCCGACTTTAGTGCGATTTCGCTCTCTGATTAAGTGATGATGCACCGCAGCTGTAAGCAGCAAGGAAGGAATTGGCGCTAACTCCGAAGAAGAATCACGGTCCGATAGCACTATGAGACGTTCACCCTGGGCAACGGCAGCAGATACTTCTGCAAAAATCTCTTCAATTCTCGCTTCTAGTGCCTCTGAGCCACCGCGAACGTTATACAAGCCTGAAATCTTTACCGAGGCAAGTCCCGGAAGATTTCCATCCCTATTTATATAGATGATTTTTGCTAACTCATCATTGTCAATAACTGGAAATGGCAGCGTTAGTTGCAAGCAGTGGGCTGCAGACTCACTAAGTAAGTTAACTTCTGGTCCAGTAGAGGTGGATAGCGAAGTAACTAACTCCTCGCGAATTGCATCAAGTGGTGGGTTGGTTACCTGCGCGAACAGCTGAGCAAAGTAATCGAACAGCAACCTTGGCCGGTCACTTAAAATTGCAATTGGAGTATCGGTTCCCATCGATCCCAGAGCCTCGCCGCCATCTCGAGCTATTGGGGCGAGCAGAATTCTAAGTTCTTCTTCGGTATATCCAAAAGTTTGCTGTCTGCGTATCACGGAACCTGGGGTATGGATGATGTGCTCGCGATCAGGCAACGATGACAGATTTACATTTCCTTCTTGTACCCATTTTCCATACGGGGCGCCTTGAGCAAGCTCTTGCTTAATCTCTTCATCTTCGATTATTCGTCCTTGCGCGACATCAACTAAAAACATTCGTCCTGGTTGCAGTCTTCCCTTACGGATCACTTTCTCTTGTGGAATGTCTAATACGCCAGACTCCGAAGCAAGTACCACTAGCCCATCGCTGGTAACCCAGTACCGTCCTGGCCTTAATCCATTTCGATCCAGAACTGATCCAATCAATGTTCCATCAGTGAATGAGACATTTGCTGGGCCGTCCCATGGCTCAGTTAAGTTGGAATGGAATTGGTAAAAATCTCTAACAAAAGGGTCGAGATCTTTATGATTTTCCCAAGCTTCAGGAATCAACATAAGTAATGCATGTGGCAAACTGCGCCCACTTAAATGCAGTAACTCAATAACTTCATCGAGTGAAGCGGAATCACTTCCTCCTGGTGGGCAAATTGGGAAGATTCGTGAAATGTCACCAGGTATTAAGTCCGATGCAAGTTGTGACTCGCGAGTCTTCATCCAATTTCGGTTTCCCTTGATTGTGTTGATCTCGCCGTTGTGCGCAATGTATCGGTATGGGTGGGCCAAGGGCCACGAAGGGAAAGTGTTAGTTGAAAATCTTGAGTGCACTAATCCGATTGCACTTGCAAAATCTTGATCCGACAAGTCGGGGAAGAATGGCTCTAACTGCTTAGTGGTCAACATTCCTTTGTATACGATCGTTCGCGATGAAAGTGATGAGAAATAGATCCCTAATTCGTGTTCAGCGCGCTTGCGTAAAACATAAGTTAGTCGATCTAAGTTCACTCCTTCTTCACTATTTGCACCTTTTGCAAATAGCTGCTCAAACTCAGGCATAACGCTAAGCGCAGTTGGACCGATGCCGTCGGAATTCACCGGTACTTTTCGCCAACCTAAAACCACTAAACCTTCTTGTTCAGCAATCTTTGCAATTTCGGTTTTTGCCAGATCTAGATCTTTTGAAGCATTTGGTAAAAATGAAATACCAGCCGCATATTCGCCCAATTTAGGTAACGAAAATTCAACTTGGTTACGAAAAAAATCGTCAGGGATCTGGGTCAGGATCCCGGCGCCGTCTCCCGAGTTAACTTCAGAGCCACTAGCGCCACGGTGATCCAGATTTCGCAGCGCTGCGAGCGACTTTGAAACAATGTCGTGGCGCTTTTCACCTGTTAAGGTTGCCAGCCAAGCGACTCCACAGGCATCGTGCTCGAAATTGGGGTCATACAGCCCTTTTGCTCTTACGTTATCGGGATTGGGCGTAACTAGCTCATGACCTACCATGGGCACCACACACCTTAGGCTGCTGTATCTAATTAGAACTCTTATTTTTTCCGTAAATCCAAGTATTTGCAAATTAAAGCAATGCGTACACCCATTCGAAGTAAATTAACAAAACGCAACCTGGCTGTAACAATTGGTTTGTTCTAACTCGATAACATTCAGTTATGGAACTTGAGTTAGCCCGTGAAGTAGCAGAAAAATTCTTCAACAAGTCTGGCGACATTAATGTGCTTGCCGGTGAGCGAAATCCGAACTTTTTGGTAACCACCGCAGCTGGAAAATTTGTGCTCAAAATTCATAGTGGTGAAGAAGTTTCCCAGATTCAAATCCAGCAAACCGCTCTTGCCTCGCTCGAGCAACTTGTTAAGTTCCAAACTCCAGTAACTATTCCTGCAGTTTCCGGGGAACTATTGGTGGACATCGGCGAAGGTAAGTTTGCGCGAATGCTTACTTGGATTGATGGCGACCTTTGGTCACAATCTCAAGACTTAAAGGAAAACAATAAAGCTCAGCTTGGCAGATTGATTGCCACCGTTGATTCTCAACTTGCCAATGTGAATTGCACGGATTTCAAGACCACTTTGGATCAACCTTTTGGTTGGAATGCCCTGCAAGCAAAAGAATTAGTTGCTGACATTGCGCTAATCAAAGATGCTGAGCTTCGTGACCAGGTGTCCACAATCTTTAATCGAATTACTAATCGAACGCTGGCAAAAGTGCTGGCATTACCCCACCAGTTAATCCATAACGATGCCAATGACAACAACGTGGTCGTATCCAATGGATCAGTTTCTGGATTAATTGATTTTGGCGACTTGATTTATGCCCCGCGGATTTGCGGATTAGCTGTTGGCTGCGCGTATCAACTTGATGCTAACGATCCAGTTGCCAGCATTTATGCAATCGTGCGTGGTTACCACGAAGTGACAGCTCTGTCCCCTGCCGAACTTGAAGTTTTGTTTGATTTAATCTGTTTGCGAGTGGCAACCAGTGTTGTTATGGCTCACAAGCAATTGGCTGCAGACCCAGGAAACGATTACCTATCCATTTCACAAGATTTCTTCCGCTCGCTGCTACCAGCCTTGACTTCCGTATCTGATCGATTGTCACATTACCGATTGCGAAATGCATGTGGTTTCGACGCTCATCCAGACAGTCGCCACGTTCGTCAGTGGCTGGCAACAACAGATGCCAAGATTTCTGATGTGGTTATGCCGCCGTTTGCAGATGCAAAAAAGATTTGGCTGGACTGGTCAGGTGAGAACAAAAACATTGCCCGATCTTGGGAAGCTATTGAAGCTGAAATGCACGCAGCTGGAGCAGATGTGGCAATTGGGCATTATTGCGAAGATCGAAATGTCTATGAATCTGACTTCTTTGTTGATGAAGGTAAAGAATCCCGCACAGTCCATCTAGCTGTTGACCTGTTTGCTCCAGCGGGCACGCCAGTTTATGCAGCACTTGATGGCAAAGTTTTCTTGTTCCATGACAACACTGCTCATCTAGACAACGGGCCAATGATCATTTTAGAACATGAAACGGATCAGGGAGTTAAGTTCCATACCCTTTACGCTCACCTATCCCGGGAATCACTTGAAGGCCTTTCCGTTGGCAAGGAAATCAAGTCCGGTCAGCAAATCGCCACAATGGGAACTGAAGAAGTTAATGTTGGTTGGCCGCCACACACTCATTTCCAAATCATTATGGATTTATGCGATATGGCTCATGATATTTGGGGCGTAGCCGCAATAAGCGAGTTACCGGTTTGGCGCAGTATGTGCCCGAATCCAAACTTGATTCTGCGAATTCCTGAGGGCACTGATGCTCACGCTCACATGAAAACCGAAACTTTGGCGCAAGAGCGTGAAGTTGTTTTATCCCGCGCACTGAGCCTGAATTTCCAAAAGCACCTGGAAATTGTCAGCGGTAAAGGTGCATATTTATATGACCGTGCAGGTGGCAAGTATCTTGACTTGGTAAACAACGTTGCTCACCTTGGCCACAGCCATCCCCGCGTGGTTGCTGCGGCGCATAAGCAAATGCTTACGCTCAACACAAATACTCGCTATTACAACCAAAACGCTATTGAATACGCCCGCGCCCTTGCCGGAACTCTGCCAGATCCATTGAGTGTTGTGTTCTTTGTTAATA
>JBIIZV010000122.1:0-3556 GCA_044346095.1 Candidatus Nanopelagicales bacterium | reverse complement strand
CCGTGGTTCAGATCTACGCGGTGGCGCAAACGGTGCTCGCATTCGTTTGGCCCCACAGAAGGATTGGCAGGGTAACGAGCCAGAACGTTTGACTCGCGTGCTTTCAGTACTTGAACCAATTGCAGAAAAGTCCGGCGCTAGCTTGGCAGACGTAATTGTGTTAGCAGGAAACGTGGGTGTTGAGCAGGCAGCTAAGGCTGGCGGACAAGACATCAAGGTTCCTTTCAAGGCTGGTCGCGGTGATGCAACTCAGGAAAACACTGACGTTGAATCATTCGCCCCACTTGAGCCAGTCGCTGACGGTTTCCGTAACTGGGTAAAGAAAGATTACGCAGTAACTCCAGAAGAACTGTTGCTTGATCGGGCTCAGCTACTTAGATTGACTGCTCCAGAAATGACAGTTCTTATCGGTGGAATGCGCGCCATTGGAACTAACTACGCCGGTACCAAGCACGGTGTCTTCACAGATCGCGAAGGTGCATTAACTAATGACTTCTTTGTGAATCTAACTGACATGGGATTTGCCTGGGAGCCAGCAGGAGAGAACCTGTACAACATCCGTAGTCGCAAGACTGGCGATGTTAAGTTCACTGCAACTCGCGTGGACTTGGTATTTGGTTCGAACTCAGTACTTCGCGCTTACGCCGAGGTATACGCCCAAGACGACAATCAGAAGAAGTTCGTTAACGACTTCGTTGCCGCTTGGGTCAAGGTAATGAACGCAGACATGTTCTAAGAAGTAACTAAAAAACGGCGCCTAGCAATGGGCGCCGTTTTTTGTTTGCCAAACCTGCCAGAAATGCAGGAGGAGTTAGCGGATACTTATCTCATGACCAAATACACCGCAGGCCGTGGGCTTGGAATTATGTTGCTAGTTGCAGGCGTTGCACACTTTGCTGCCCCAGCTGGGTTCGACAGAATAATTCCGCCAGCACTTCCGTTTGAACCAAGATTCTGGACTTATTTGAGCGGTGCAGCTGAGCTGACAATCGGCGCCATGATGTTTGCCCCGATGTCTAAGACTTTGTTCGGCAAGCCAATTAGACAACTGGGTGTTTGGTCTGCCTTTGCGCTATTCGTATTGGTATTCCCTGCAAACATCTACATGGCGATCGACTGGATGGATAACGAAATGCCAGATCCACTTATTGCATTCGCGCGATTGCCGTTGCAGTTTGGTTTGTTTTACTGGTGCTGGGCCTTGAATAAAGACATGAACCGGGAAATAGCTAAAGCAATTTAGCTTTCCAAAATCACAAAGATCTTTCGAGTTCCTGGTTCTTGGGTCCAATTCACCGGAGTGCCACGCTTGATTCCAAATACATCACCAGTTGTGAAAACTTCAGGAGATTTGCCTGCCTCGGTCAACGTGATCTTGCCGGCAAGTACGACGCAGACTTCATCCATTGGGTATTCATCAAAGTCTTGGGAATGAGGATCAGCAGACCAAATACCAGCGAAGAACTTTTCGTTCTCGCCGAAGAACGGCGTAACGCAGTATTCACCTGGAGCATCTGGATCTGCGGGTAACTCTGCATTGGTATCGATGCGAACTATGTTGCTCATGATTTCCCTTTCCAGGTTTCTAACAATGTTATCGAGCAGGTGAAATTCAATAGGCTAGGGCTGTGCCAAATCTGAATCAATTCATTGCACTTGGGGACTCCCTGACTGAAGGCCTGTCAGATAAGTATCCAGACGGCAGTTACCGCGGTTGGGCTGATCGGGTTGCTGATGAGATGTCAAAGCACCAACAAGATTTTTGCTATGCAAACCTGGCGGTGCGCGGCAAGCTGATCGAGCAGGTAGTAGAGGATCAATTACAAGTCGCCTTGCCATGGATGCAGCAGGCACAGACATTGGTTACCTTTCATGCCGGAGCGAACAATGTCCTTCGCCCCAAATTTGAACCAAATCAAGTCTTCGAAACCTACAGAAATGCCGTTTCTCAGATTTCAGGCACGGGTGCAAAGTTACTGCTGTTTACGGTCAGAGAAGTGAGTAATCCACAAACCAAAACTCAGCACTATTGGAATCAAAGGTTTGGACCGTTTAACGAGAACGTAAAGCAAGTTGCCGCAGAATTCGGCGCAACTGTAATGGATGCCAACTCTCGCGAAGTATTTGGTGATCCGCGCATGCTGGCATCGGATCGCCTACATCTGTCAGCCGAAGGCCACCGTCGAGTAGCAGCAGCAGTATTGCGAGCCATTGATCTTCCGCACGATTCCGACTGGCAAGATCCGATGCCGCCATATCGTCAAACACCGGCTCCTCTACGCGCTATAGGTTCAGTTGCCTGGGGAATTGGATTTTTAGTTCCCTGGGCAGTGCGACGGGTAACTGGAAAATCTTCAGGTGATGGCAGGGTAGCGAAGCATTCCGAACTCATAAATTGGTCACCAAGAATTTAGGAGTTATTCGTGGCAAAACTTGGACTAGTTGACGGCAAACTTAATACGCTGCCAGAACCACAGCGCACTGTGATGCTGAAACTGGCAGCCACGATTCGTGAACTTATACCCGGAGCAACTGAATGCATCAGCTATAGCTTGCCAGCCTTTGAAGTTGAAGGCGGCGTTATCTGTGGCATTGAAGGCTACAAAAAACATAACTCTTACTTTCCATTTAGTGGAAGCGTGCTGACTGAGCTATCTAGTGAACTTAAGAATTATGAAATGACCCAAGGCTCACTTCACTTTGCGTTAGACAAACCGTTGCCTAAAGGTTTGCTCAGAAATTTGATTAGAGTTCGCCTAGATCAAATCGAAGAAAAGTCTCGTAAGGGGACAGGTCCAGCTCTTACCTACTATGACAATGCAGTTCTGCAATCAAAGGGCAAGTTTCGAAAAGGTGAACTTCATGGACCTTGGCAATGGTGGCGCAAGGACGGCACCTTGATGCGAAGTGGTGAATTTAAATCAGGAGTTCAAGTGGGAACTTGGTGGACTTATGACCAGCAGGGGCGTGAATACAAGTCAACGATTTTCTCTTAGTTCAATCAAACCCAGAGGAGACTTCACTTTCTGACACAATAGAGTTGTGAAACCAACCCCAGTTCCAGGTATTCGGTCAACCAAACAGCGTGCTGCAGTTGCGAGCATTCTGATGACAATTTCAGATTTTCGTTCCGCGCAAGAAATCTATGGCCTGCTTCAGGAAACTGGAGAATCAATCGGACTGTCAACTGTCTACCGAACTTTGCAAGGCATGCAGAGCTCCGGTGAAGTTGACGTTGTGCTTCGAGCTGATGGCGAGTCCATGTATCGGCGCTGTACGGATGGTCACCACCACCACTTAGTGTGTCGCGCATGTGGTCACACAGTCGAGGTCGAAGGACACGCAGTTGAAGACTGGGCAGATTCAGTTGCCCAAAATCATGGGTTTACTGATGTTGATCACACGTTAGAAATCATGGGGCTTTGTAGCGCCTGCTCTTAATGTTGATGTGGCGCTTGTTCTTGAATTTCATTGCGGTGACGCAGGTGTAACGAGTTTGTAGTCAGCGCTAAAACAACAAAGATTGCAAGAGCCAGCAAAACAATAGTTGGCCCCG
>JBIIZV010000121.1:0-3563 GCA_044346095.1 Candidatus Nanopelagicales bacterium | reverse complement strand
AAGGCCGCGCCAGCTTCTTCGCCAAAACCTTGCACAACATTGAAAACCCCCGGTGGCATTCCTGCCTCCACAGTTATGTCTGCAAGTAGGGAAGCAGTTAGTGGTGCCCACTCTGGTGGTTTTGCAACGACAGTGTCGCCAGCAGCAAGTGCGGGACCAATGCGCCAAGTAGCAAGCATCAATGGTGCATTCCAAGGTGTGATGATTCCAGTCACACCTGCCGGATCCCAAGTTACGTGATTGGTATGGCCGCGAGTTTCAAAGTCAGGGTAGTTAAGTTGATTCATTGCGTAGTCTGCAAAGAATCTAAAGTTCATTGCCACCCGAGGCATGACACCGCGACGATGTGATCGAAGCAGGGAACCGTTATCTGTGGTTTCGACGATTGCTAGATCTTCAATGCGTTCTTCCACCAAGTCGGCTACCCGGTGCAAGATAGCGCCTCGTTCTTGCGGTGACATTTGAGACCAAATTGGAAAGGCAGCTTTAGCGGCAGCGACGGCTAGGTCGACTTCTCGTTTACCGCCCCGAGAAATATCAGCAAGGTGAACGCCATCGATTGGAGAATGATCTGCGAATGTGGAATCGGAGGCAACTCTCTTGCCGCCGATGAAATGCCGGGTATCAACTTCAACCCCAGCAACTGTTGCCATTGTCATGCCATCCCCTGAAAAGTCGTTCGGGTACTAACGAATTACGATACGTTAAATTTAGTGATTTGGGAACCAAATTTAAGTAATTCTTTCATTAGGCTGGTGGAATGTCGTTACGTCCAAAAATCGCACTAATAGGGCGGTTTACCAACTCTGCTTCAGCGCTTCGGTATGGCGGAGTCGTTAGTTCACGAGCGCTGCTGGAATCACTCTGGGATGCCGGCGCTGAACCGGTGACCCTACTGGCGGCTCCGGAAAGTGACTGGGAACAGCGGCTTCAGGGATATCAAGGAGTTTTGCTTGCCGGTGGTGGCGACATTAATCCCGCCAGGTACGGTCAAGCGCCGGATGCGAGTGTCTATGACGTGGATGATTTGCAAGATGATTCAGATTTTGGGATGACTGAGTATGTGCTGGGGCAGGGGATTCCTACCTTGGCGGTATGTCGTGGCTTACATGTTGTAAACGTTGTTCGCGGCGGAACCCTGATCCAAGATATGCCAGTAAATCATCGACATGTTGTCCAGGAAGTAAAAGTTAGTGACTACGAATCTTTTGGATTCACCACAGAGCTTGTAGGAACTTCGTGTTATCACCACCAGGCAATCGACAAAATTGGTACTGGATTAGAAGTGCTCGGACGCGGCCCAGATGGAACCATCGAAGCCGTTGGCATCGAATCAACTGGTTGGGCTCGCGGAGTGCAGTGGCATCCTGAAGATACGGCGAAATCTGATTCGAACCAACATGGACTATTTGCCCGGTTAGTGAAAGAGGCCAGCGCTTAGTTTGCTTTTTGGGAATCAGCGGTAATTGTTACCGCTCTTAGCAAGTCAGCGAAAATGCCCAAATCAGATCGCTTTAGGTCAGCCACAGCTAGCCGCTCACCCTTGTTGAATTCCGGAAACAACTGTTTCATCATTTTGCGGCCTTTAGCCGTTAACTTCACTAAAACTAATCGGCCATCTTTACTGCTGCGGGTCCGCGTAATCAGGCCGCGACCTTCCAGAGTTTGCATAACACCAGTCAAAGTAGCTTTGGAAAAACCACCCTCTTCGGCGATGACTCGGGATTCAACCGGTTCCCAAATCCAGACGACCCATAGGACCACAAATGCGGTCCAAGACAAATCGTGCTGCGCCAGTACGGTGCGCTCTAGATAATTGCGGACTGCGTTTGCTGCACGGAAAAGGTTCGAAGCAACTGCCATAGCCTCGAAATCGATTTTTAGATCACCAAGACGGGCTTGAACTTGGCGTTCAGTTTCGTCTAACGTGTGCTGACCAGCCATGGACCCTCAATTTTCTAGAACGTAAGGGAAGTTTATCGGCTTTCTTGAAAATGATCACGAGATGGGTAAGAATCAGGTATCTTAAAACTGTTCGTACCCGAACGATTAATCCAACTTGGTGTGAGGTGAGTTAATGTCAGCCGCTACAGATGTCAGCTTGGCAAACTTAGATTTATTTGAAGCACAAATTCCATGGCAAACTTTTGACGAGTTACGTGCTAATAATCCTGTGCACTGGAGCGAAGAACCTGCTCCGAACTCAGGATTTTGGTCGCTTACCCGGTATCAAGACATCGTTCGAGTACTTCGTGATACCGAAACTTATTCGAGTGAAAAAGGTACAGCGAATCTAGAAGAGTTAGACGCAGAGCAAATGGAAGCTCGTAAGTCAATGCTTGAAACTGACGGCATTCGTCATCGTGCGTTGCGCCGGCTAATGCAAGACTCATTTACTCCAAAGGCTGTTGCAGGCTATGAAACATTCTTACGGGGACTAACTGCCAGCACACTTGATGATGCATTCGCCAAAGGATCCTTTGATTTCGTAAAAGAAGTTGCAGCAGACTTCCCAATTCGAGTACTAGCTCGTCTAATGGATGTGCCAGATACTGATATCGGCCAGCTAATTGCTTGGGGCAATCGCATGGTTGGAAACACGGATCCTGAGCATGCAGATGTTTTGTTAGATTCTCCCGAATCTGAGAAATATCGAATGTTGCCATTTAGATCTCCTGCGGCATTGGAAGTTTGGGCATATGGCGATGAGCTAGCCAAGCAACGATTGGGTGGCAATGGAACGGATATCGTTTCGACCTTGATCAACCAAACCCCAGTAGATGGCTTACCGCTTTCAACGAGAGATTTTCATGCCTATTTCTTGCTTTTGATCGTTGCTGGAAATGAAACAACACGCCACACAATTACGCACAGCATGAATTACTTGATCGACAATCCAGATCAAATGGCGCTGCTGCAAGAACGTCCCGAGTTGATCGAATGGGGAGTTGAAGAAATGCTTCGCATGGCGAGCCCGGTTTATCACTTCCGTCGAACCGCAACCAAGGACACCGAAATCAATGGTCAAGCGATTAAGGAAGGCGACAAGGTTGTGACTTGGTTCGCTGCCGGTAATCGCGATCCGGAGATTTTTGTCGACCCATATCGCATGGATGTCACCAGGAATCCGAATGAGCATATGACATTTGGTCGAGGTGGCCCACATATGTGCCTAGGTAATTCACTTGCTCGACTTGAAATAAAAATCATGTTCGAAGAATTATTGCCAAGAATTTCTGACATTAAGCGAGTTGGCGAACTAGAGCGACTTCGCAGCAACTTCGTTAATGGAATTAAGCGCTTTCCTGTTGAAGTAACTCTTAAATAACTAAATCAATTTAGCAATATCTCTTAAGAACGTATCAACCAATTGGTTGGTACGTTCTTTTGCTGCAGCCTGCTCAGCTTCGGTATGTGCAAGCAATACATCTGGGTCTTGGCCATCTTTGATGATTAGTTCTCGACCGCCATTGTTAAGCCAGCCAATGAGCATTTCAGCCGTTAGCTCAGGATGAAACTGAACTCCAAGATTTCGCGCGCTGGTGAAAGCCTGGCTTGCCGCA
>JBIIZV010000120.1:0-3565 GCA_044346095.1 Candidatus Nanopelagicales bacterium | reverse complement strand
GCTGATCCCCGCCTTGTTGAGTTATTGGAAGAAAAAGGCTTGTTGTTCCGACACTTGCCATACGAGCACTCCTACCCACATTGCTGGAGATGTCACACAGCCTTGATCTATTACGCACAACCGTCTTGGTACATCAAGACCACTGAAATCAAAGATCAATTGCTGGCACAGAATGAAAAAACCAATTGGTTCCCAGAAACCATCAAGAATGGTCGATTTGGTGACTGGCTTAACAACAACGTCGACTGGGCACTTTCTCGCAACCGCTATTGGGGTACTCCGCTGCCGATCTGGCGTTGCGAAGAAAACCATTTAACTTGCATTGGCGGTCGTGCTGAACTTGCCTCACTTGCTGGAGATGAAACTTTAACTGTTGATCCGCATCGACCATTCGTGGACGACATCACTTTTGCTTGCCCGGAATGTAAAGGCACTGCAACTCGCGTACCAGAAGTTATTGACTGCTGGTACGACTCAGGTGCAATGCCTTTTGCGCAATGGGGTTACCCAGAAAACAACAAGGAAACTTTTGAAGCCAGCTACCCAGCTGATTTCATTTGTGAAGCGATCGATCAAACTCGTGGTTGGTTCTACACCTTGATGGCAATTGGAACATTGGTGTTCGAGGAATCGTCCTACGAGAACGTGCTTTGCCTAGGTCACATTCTTGATGAAGACGGCCGCAAGATGAGTAAGCACCTAGGTAACGTGCTGGAACCAATTGGCTTGATGGATGAACATGGCGCGGATGCACTTCGTTGGTTCATGCTGGTTAGTGGTTCGCCATGGAGTGCACGCCGCGTAGGACATGGAACTATTGCCGAAGTTGTTCGTAAAACACTTCTGACTTACTGGAACACTGTGGCATTCCAAAGTCTTTATGCCCGCGCTGGTGAATGGGATAGCAGCACTGCGTCGCTGGATAACCTAACTGATTTGGATCAGTGGGCAGTTTCGCAAGCTACTCGCCTAGCGCGCGATGTTGATCAAGCGCTCGAACAATTTGATACGCAGCGTGCCGGTCGGTTTATTGCTGAGTATGTAGATGACTTAAGTAACTGGTACGTACGTCGTTCCCGCCGTCGGTTCTGGGATGCTGATCACGCTGCACTTAGTACCTTGCATCATTGCCTGAAGGTTGTCACTCAAGTTATGGCACCGTTTACGCCGTTCATCACTGAACGCGTTTGGCAAGACTTGTACACAACAACTGATACCGAATCTGTACACCTAAGTGCTTGGCCACAGTGGTCAGATGACCAGATCAGTGACACCCTGCGAGATCAGGTTGATCTAACCCGTCGCCTAGTAGAGCTTGGTAGATCTGCTCGCGCGGCATCAGGGGTAAAGACTCGGCAGCCGCTACAGCGAGCCCTCGTTGCAGCTCCTGGCTGGGATGCGTTGCCAGAAGGTCTGCAGGCTCAGATTAGAGATGAAGTAAACGTCTTGAGCCTGGAGAGCTTGTCAGGAACTGGCGAACTTGTGGATGTCAGCCTTAAGGCCAACTTCAAGACGCTTGGGGCACGCTTTGGCAAGAGCACACCAGAGATTGCAGCTGCGGTGGCAGCAGCCGATGCAAACGCCTTGGTTGAAGCGTTGCGATCTGGTTCAGCAACAGTTTCTGCTTCCGGGGTGGATTACGAGATTGGGCCAGATGATGTTGTGGTGACTGAAGTACCACGCGAAGGCTGGACCGTGGCCAGTGATTCCGGAGAATCGCTTGCCCTTGACTTAGCCCTGACGCCAGAGTTAATTGGCCAAGGTATTGCTCGTGATGTAACTCGCCTGATTCAAGATGCTCGAAAGACTTCTGGCTTGGACATCAGTGATCGCATCTCTGTGACTTGGGAATCTGGAAATGAAGCAACGGCATCAGCACTCAATTCACATGCTGACTTGGTTGCAAGTGAAGTGTTGGCAACTACTTGGACTCAAGGCGCAGTTTCCAATCCAACTGCAAGCGATGAGGAACTCGAGTTAAAGGTTTTAATCACAAAAGCCTAGAAATAAAAAATAGGCCTGGGATTTCCCAGGCCTATTTTTTTGCTAATTCTTAATCTTCAGTTACCTGACGGTCACCGCTGATGTTCTTGGATTCAAGCTCACGAAGCTGTCCCTCTAGGTAGCTGCGCAGACGGCCACGGTATTCGCGTTCGTAAGCACGTAGCTCTTCGACGCGACGTTCCATTGCAACGCGCTGTGTTTCAAACTCACGGGTGATGTTTGCAACGTTGGCCTTAGCCTCGGAAACCAGGTCATCTGATGTGGACTTTGCGGCGCTTAGAAGCTGCTCGGATTCGATGCGAGCTGAGGCAACTGCTTCATCTGCAGTGCGCTGAGCTAGTTCAAGGATTCGCACTGATGCAATTCCCTGATCAGCCGGTGTTGAACTCGCGGCAGCAGTTGCTGCGGCTGCAACGCCCTCAGACTGGGAAGCAGCAAGCTGCTCTTTCAATTCTGAAATTGCAGCCAGGCTTGCAGTTAGTTCTGCCTGAGCTGATGAAAGTTGTGATTCAAGTTCGTTAACGCGAGCTTGTGAAGTCTTGAGTGCTTCATCGCTTGCAGCGCTGTCATCTGAGACGACAACACGAGCTTGTGAATCTTCAAGAGCTTTTGCGGATTGATCTAGTTCACTCTTAAGACGAGCGTTCTCGTCACCAAGTGAACGAATCTCATCGCGGATTGACTCCGGCACTTCACCCTTGGCGGTGGCACGTAGGTCTTCTGCTTCACGGGTTACAGCAGCTAGTGACTCTTCGATTTCGTCTAGGAAGTTATCAACCTCGTCGAGGTCATAGCCTTCTTTGAATCGAACTGTTGTGAACTGCTTGTTACGCACGTCTTCAGGCGTCAAAGCCATGGTGAAAACCTTCCGTCTTGAATGTCCGAGATTATTGAGAAATCCCCTACCCCGTGACTTCTAGATTAGAGATAAATCTGCGGAATGTGAAACCCAAGCCAATGTTTCTTGGGTTTGTAAGGGTTATCTTGAGGCCTTGAAATCGGACATTTATTGCCCTAAACCGTGGCTAAAAGTCCTCGAGTGATAGAGATTGCTATCAGCAAAATGATGAATGAAAGGTCAAGGGAAACGCTGCCAATGCGGACGTTTGGCACTACTTTACGGATTGCCTTTAGTGGTGGATCCGTAAGCGTAAAGACGGTTTCTGAAAGCAATAGAAGAGGACCCTTTGGGCGCCAATCTCTAGCAAAAATCGCTACGTACTCCAGGACCAATCGAGCGATCAGAATCAGGACATAGAGATTTAAAAGTGACGAGATTAGTGCAGCAATTGAAGACACGATAGAAACAAATTAGCTCTGGTTAAAGAACGGATCTTCACGCAGCTGGGCGCGGGCAGCGGCGCCAATGTCAACATTGGCTGGAGACAAAAGGAATACGCCCTTTGTTACCTTTTCAATGCTGCCATGTAGGCCAAATGCCAGACCGGCTGAGAAATCTACAATGCGACGAGCATCTGCTTCGTCCATGTCGCTCAAGTTCATAATTACGGGAGTACCGGAACGGAACTCTTCGCCAATGCGACGAGCATCGTTGTAAGTG
>JBIIZV010000119.1:0-3589 GCA_044346095.1 Candidatus Nanopelagicales bacterium | reverse complement strand
TTCACTTTCGAAATCTTCTTTATTACTTCTTGCAGCAGGGCCGGAGGGACTTGAACCCCCAACCACCGGTTTTGGAGACCGGTGCTCTACCAATTGAGCCACGACCCTCTGGCACAATTTCGTTCCGCACTCGCCTACCTATTTCTAGGCATGCTTGCGCAGACTAAGAATTGTGTCGGTGAGTCAAGTCTAGACCCATTTTTGGAGGAGCAAAAACCACTTTTTTCCTGCCCCGGTAATGCCAATTCACCCATAGTAAGCAATACTTAATCGCGTGAACAAGCCTAGAGTTTCCGCCCGAATTGGGGCCATTGCAGAGTCCGCGACCTTAGCTGTAGACGCCAAAGCTAAGGCCTTAAAGGCAGCCGGACGTCCAGTTATTGGTTTTGGAGCTGGTGAACCGGATTTCCCAACTCCTGACTACATAGTCGAGGCTGCAGTTGCTGCTTGTCGCGATCCAAAGTGGCATCGCTACACACCTGCCGGCGGTTTACCAGAGCTAAAGTCTGCGATTGCTGCAAAGACGCTTCGTGATTCTGGTTTCGTAGTAGATCCAAGCCAAGTTCTAATCACCAACGGTGGCAAGCAAGCTTTGTACAACGCATTTGCTGCGTTGCTAGATCCAGGCGATGAAGTTTTACTTCCAGCTCCATACTGGACTACTTATCCAGAATCAATTCGTTTAGCTGGTGGTATTCCAGTTGAAATCATGACTGATGAATCAACTGGTTACCGCACATCAATTGCTCAGCTTGAAAAAGCAATCACACCAAAAACCAAAGCATTAGTTTTTGTTTCACCAAGTAATCCAACCGGTGCTGTCTACTCCCCTGCTGAAGTTGAAGCAATCGGGCAATGGGCAGTTGAAAAAGGAATCTGGGTTGTAACTGATGAAATTTACGAACACCTGGTTTACGGTGACGCTGAATTTTCTTCAATGCCAGTTTTGGTTCCAGAGTTAGCCGACAAGTGCATCATTGTTAATGGTGTTGCGAAAACTTACGCGATGACAGGCTGGCGCGTGGGCTGGATGATCGGACCTAACGACATCGTTAAGGCTGCTACTAACTTGCAGTCACATGCCACATCAAACGTGGCGAACGTGTCCCAGATTGCTGCACTCGCTGCAGTATCGGGTGATCTGTCTGCAGTTGATGAAATGAAAATTGCATTTGATCGACGTCGTCAGTTGATTACCAAGATGCTTAACGAGATCGAAGGCGTTAACTGTCCAGAGCCTGAAGGTGCGTTCTACGTTTACCCATCCGTGAAGAACATTTTGGGTAGAGAGATTCGCGGCAAGGTTCCTACTACTTCTGCTGAGCTTTCGGCATTGATTCTGGATGAAGTAGAAGTTGCAGTAGTACCAGGTGAAGCTTTCGGCACGCCTGGTTACATTCGACTTTCCTACGCATTAGGTGATGACGACTTAATTGAAGGCATCTCAAGAGTTCAGGACTTGCTGAAGTAGTAATTACTACGCAGCTCGTTTTAACAAACTCCGCTTTGGTTTCGACCGAAGTGGAGTTTTGTTTTGTAATTCCAAATTTCGATAAATCATGTTTGCAATCGCCTCGAACTCTTTTGTGATTGAGTTCTTGGCTTCTTGTTTGCTAACGAAGGTATTTTGCGCCAAAGCATTTCGAGTTACCTCAAAGTCATAGGCAGTTTCGAATATTGATTCAATTCCAGTATGACGACTTACTGCTGCTCTAACGTCTTTACTTTGAGAGTCGGTTACTACTCCCCACAACAAGACGTGAACTTCAGAGTTCGAAAACAATTCATGAAACTCTAAGTAGCCGCGCACCAGTCGAGCGATTCCGACACTGTCAGCTCGTGCACAGATCAAAGTTACTTGCGCAGACTCAAGCGCAGTTAATGAAGCAGCATGGCGACGCGGCAGCGAAGTTTCATGCATGAGACTGTGATCAGTTTCCAAAACTGCACCAACATCAGTGACAACTACATCAAAGACTTCTTTTGATTTTCGCCACAACTCGCGCAGCGTTCCCACTCTCAAATCTGTCCAACGAGAAATCCTTGGTAGTCCAGCGACTAGTGAAAGGTTTTCGGAGACTGAAGGCAGTAAATCAAAGTGCGTTTGGATTGATGAGTTCTTTCGCTCGATTGATCGACAGAGTTCAAGTAGTCCGTTTTGAGATGGTTCAAATCCAAGTTCTTGATCTAGCGACGGTCCGTAGGTATCAGCATCAATCATGCAAGTCTTTGCACCTGATTTCGAGAGTTGCCAACCAAGTTCCTTTACGGCTGTAGTCCGGCCGCAGGCACCACCGAATCCTGCAACTGCAATAAGCAAACCCTTGGGTTCGGATTCTGGCTCAACGACTTGGGTTTGGCCTCGCAGTAACTCTGAAACTTGTTTGATGGCAGAAAGCGGATTACTTGCATCAAGTTCAATACAGTGACTTGCTCCCAAGTCCTGCCAGCGATCAACGTCAGCTGTAATTGCAATGAGATCAATACCTTTGTCGGCAAGTTCAGCAATTAAGTCTTGATTGATTCGAGGTGTTGAATCTGAAACCAGAACTGCTTGGCAATCGGCAACTTGAATTGCGGCCCGAATGTCAACGCCATCAACACAACGTCGTTGTACTTGAAGCCCAAACATTGGATGACCCAATCCACTGACGAATTGCGCTTCCCATTCCACTAACCCAAGAGCTGCGATCAAGTTCTTCATAATTCACTACCAGTTACTGGGATTGCAACGAGATCAATTACGCCATCACGCATGGCTTGAACTAAAACCTGAACCTGCTCTTGTGAAATCAAGACTGTGACTGAGGTATCCATGCCAGCATCAATGAATTCTGGGGCTGCAGCAATAACCGCATTTGGAATTATCAAACTTGCTGGGCCAGGTAGAGCTACCCCATCAAGACTCGGCGTCATCCA
The DNA here is from genome assembly GCA_044346095.1 of Candidatus Nanopelagicales bacterium. Classification (GTDB taxonomy): domain Bacteria; phylum Actinomycetota; class Actinomycetes; order S36-B12; family UBA5976; genus UBA5976. Next base: position 670 of record JBIIZV010000119.1, on the reverse strand, counting down.
GATATCGACTTTTTCGCCTGGGCTAACTTGAGGTAGGTGACCAGCACGAATTGGAACGCTGACATTGCGAGCATCAGATGCAAAACCATTTGAGATCGAATGAACGCTAATCAGATCACCAGCAAACAAATCTGTTGTGGCAACTTTTCCAACCACATCACTTGGTACAGAAATCAAATTTTCAACATTAGGTACGGAAACCTGAACCGAAGTCACATCACTTTCTCGGATCAGAGACCCTTGCGCAATGTTTGAATTCAAAGTCACTGCCGAAACTCGAGCTGATGCACTACTAATAACTAACTGTCCAATGATCATGGCCGCAACAACGAACATGATGCCTAGCAACAATCTTGGATCCTGTGATTTACGGTTAGCTTTTGCAACTGACTTACTTGGCCCAACTTGGCCAATACGAATTGGAATTGCCATTAAGTTCCCCCAAACTTTTTCTTATCGTCACATAAAGTGCAGTTGCATTCACATTTACTTTTTGTAGTTGTGGAAAACTTTCTTCCGCAATTTCTAAAACCAGTCATGATGTAGAAATGGTTGCAAGATTTCTAACCCTTAGCGATGTTGCTGAACTCTTGAACATTGCTCCGGCCCAGGTCTACACACTCGTACGAACTGGCGAATTACCGGCGATCAAGATTGGTGCTCGTGGTCA
>JBIIZV010000118.1:0-3593 GCA_044346095.1 Candidatus Nanopelagicales bacterium | reverse complement strand
GATGCCAGCGTTCCGCAAGGAATCGCGGATGGCATCTGCAGCTTCAAAGTTTTTATTTTCCTTAGCTGCGTTACGAACTGCTATTGATTGTTGCACAAAGTAATCAAGTGCTGATTCAAGTGATTCTGCGTTCTTGCTGTCATCTGCCCAAGTTGATGACAGTGGGTCAACGCCTAGTACGTCTAGCATTTGGCGAACTGAGGTTAGGCAGCCCCTAAGTGAAGCAGCATCGGCTTTCTTGGCAAGCAAAGTGTTGCCTTCGCCTACAACTTCATGCAGCACAGCAAGTGCGGCTGGAACATTTAAATCTTCATTCATTGCATTTGCAAAATCTGAATTGATTGCCGAGGAAGTTAACTCGATGTCACCAACGATTGCTGCGGCACGTTCTACGAAGTTTTCAATTCGCTGGAAAGCTACGGCCGATTCTTGCAATGCGCTATCGGAAAATTCCAAGTTGCTGCGGTAATGCGCGCTCGCTAGATACCAACGAAGTTCAATTGGACGAACTCGCTTGGCAACTTCGGTTACTACCAATGAGTTACCAAGTGACTTCGACATTTTTTCGCCAGCAGTAGTTACCCACGCATTGTGTAACCAAAAATTTGCAAAGTCTTGGCCAGCTGCCTTTGATTGTGCTACTTCATTTTCATGGTGTGGGAAAACTAAATCCAAGCCACCACCATGAATATCGAATGCATCACCTAGGTAAGCCTGGGCCATTGCGGAACATTCAATATGCCAACCTGGTCGACCGTTACCCCAAGGTGTTGGCCAAGATGGTTCGCCTGGCTTTACAGACTTCCAAAGCGCGAAGTCACGGGAATCTTTTTTACGAGACTCACCTTCGGAATCCCCTGCTGGCAAAAGATCATCAATTTTTTGTCCGGAAAGTTTTCCGTAGTCTGCAAATGAGCGAACATCAAAATAAACATCGCCATCGGCAGCATAAGCATGTCCACGCTCGATCAAAGTTTGCATTAACTCGATCATCTGCGTGATGTGACCAGTGGCGCGTGGTTCAACAGTTGGAGGCGTGCAACCAAGAATTTCATAAGCCTTTTGGAATTCGCGTTCGTAATGCGCAGCAACGGCCCACCAAGGACGATTTTCAACTGACTCTTTAGCCAAAATCTTGTCATCGATATCAGTTACGTTGCGCACCAAAGTCACTTCGTAACCTGAGGCACGAAACCAGCGCGCTAAAACATCGAAGGCTACGCCAGAACGAATGTGGCCAACGTGCGGTGCTGATTGCACAGTTGCGCCACAAACATACATAGACACCTTGCCGTCGACCAACGGGGTAAATTCTCGGACTGCTCGAGTCGCAGTGTCATAAAGGCGCACGGTTCAAGGTTACCGATCTTGCGGGGCTTCTAATAATGCTGAAGCGATTGCTGCCACACCTTCGCCACGACCGGTTAGGCCAAGGCCATCAGTTGTAGTGCCAGCAACTGAAACTGGGACTCCACCAAGCGCCTTGGACATTGCTGCTTGGGCTTCGTCGCGGCGGGAGCCAATCTTTGGCGAGTTAGCTATTACCTGAACACTTACGTTCACGATTTTCCAGCCAGCACTTGTTACCAATCTTTGAACTTCGGCTAATAGATCAGCGCCAGATGCTCCGGACCACTTTGGATCGGAAGTTCCAAAAACTGAACCTAAATCCCCCATGCCCGCTGCAGACAAGATTGCGTCACATGCAGCATGTGCAGCAACGTCACCATCGGAATGTCCTTCACAACCTGCGGTTTCATCTGGCCAGCTCAAGCAAGCTAAAGACATTGGGCGGCCACTCACTAATGGATGAACATCAACGCCAGTACCAATTCTTAAATTACTCACTTGTTGCCCCTAACAAACTCAATGCATGTTGCACATCAGCCATCGTTGTAATTTTTAGTGAACGTTCATCTCCAGCAACCGTCACAACTGGAATTCCAAGCGCATCCATTAAGCCAGCGTCATCCGTAGCAACTACTTCTGGATTTTGATAAGCCAAATCTAAAGTTGCTCGATCAAAGCCTTGTGGTGTTTGAACTCGACGCAATTGATTTCGATCAACGGTTTCGATTGCAATCCCGTTGTTGTTTACGCGCTTGATCGTGTCAACAAGTGAAAGCACCGGGATCACTGCCTTGGCACCATCGCGAACTGCAGCAACCACATTCTGTGTTACTTCAATTGGCACGAGTGGTCTAGCTGCGTCGTGTACTAAAACGATTGATACATCTTCGGGAACCATGCGTAAAGCGTTTGCGACTGACTCTTGGCGATGTTCACCGCCAGCCACGATATGAATCTCAGCATCAACTTGCGCTAGTTGCGCGCTGGCTTCATCTAATGCATCAGCAGGTGCAGCAATAATCAAAACGTCAGCGACTGAACTCATTGCTAATGCGCTACGGGTAAGAAGTGAAAGACCGCCTAAAGCAAGAAATGCTTTCGGAACGTCCGCACCTAAGCGAACGCCTGATCCAGCGGCAGGAATAATTGCCGCCACTCGTCCAGTAGCGGCAGTCGACATTAGGAAGCCAATACCTCGTCGAGGACTTCCTCGGCGCGAACTTCATTAGTTTTTTCAGCTAATGCAATTTCGCTAATCAACTGAGTGCGAGCGCGAGCAAGCATGCTCTTTTCGCCAGTTGAAAGTGGCTTCTTTTGGGCGCGACGCCATAGGTCACGCACAACTTCGGCAACCTTAATAACGTCACCTGAAGAAAGTTTTTCGGTATTTGCCTTGAATCGGCGAGACCAGTTAGCAGGATCTTCAACGTATGGCATACGGAGCACGCCAAAAACTTTTTCAAGGCCAGCTTGGCTAGTCACATCGCGGACGCCAACTAAGTCCAAATTGTCAGAAGGCACACGAACGGTCAGATCACTCTGGTGAACCCGAAGTACTAAATACTCGCGCTCTTCGCCCTTGATGGTGCGCTTTTCCTTAGAAATGATGTCTGCTGCGCCGTGATGAGGATAGACGACAGTTTCTCCGACTTTGTAGGCCATTTAAATTGATCCTTTGGTTGCCTTGAACCCCAATTCTACCACGCGACACGCCGCCTTGATGCCACAAAAACCCTTTAAACAATGGGGATTTTGGCCTGTTTTCTGACCCATTGATTTTGCGAGTTTGGTCTGCTGGTGGCAGAAAACCCCAGAAATAGCGCAAGTAGACTTGTGGCTACAAGATTTTTGAACGAGCAATTCACCAAAAGGGGACTAGTTTCATGGCACGTAAGAACATCGCAGTCGCAGCCTTTCTAAGCGCTGCAGTACTTCTGATCAGTGGCTGTGCCGCCGGCTTTGATGCAGCAACTAACACCCAGGGTGATTCTGGCAACGGCCGCAGCATGGATGTTGGTGCACTGCAAATTCGCAACGCCACAATTGTTGTAGATCCAGCTGATACTTCACGGGCCACTGTTCTAATGACAGTTATCAATACCGACGATTCGGTTGACGATGTTCTTGATGGCGTGGCTGCTGCAAAGTCTGTTGGAGTTGTTGGCGAAGTTAACATTCCGCTGCCACATAAAGAAGTAGTTAATGTAGGTTTTGAATCCGAATACCGAATCGTGTTAACAAGT
>JBIIZV010000131.1:0-3360 GCA_044346095.1 Candidatus Nanopelagicales bacterium | reverse complement strand
GAGCCGTATTGGCATTCATGCTTGAGGCTTATGACGAAGACGAAGCACCTAACACCAAGGGTGGCGTTGATAAACGAGTTGTAATGCGTTTTGATAAGCGCCTTGCTCCAGTAAAGGCAGCAATCTTGCCGCTATCTCGCAATGCTGACTTGAGTCCAAAAGCTAAGGACTTAGCTACCGAACTTCGCAAGAACTGGAATATCGAGTTTGATGATGCTGGCGCAATTGGTCGTCGCTACCGTCGTCAGGATGAAATTGGAACTCCGTACTGCATAACTGTTGACTTCGAAACTCTGGAAGACAACGCAGTTACGATTCGCGATCGAGACACTATGGAACAAGAGCGCGTTGGACTTGATTCTGTTGTCTCTTGGTTAGGCTCTCGCCTCGTCGGCTGCTGATGTTTGCAGATTTATTAGCCACCGATCCGGTTATCGAACTTGCGCCTATGGCGGGAGTCACGAACCGGGCATTTCGTCGAGTCTGTCGCGAGGCGTCAACACAGATGCGCCAATCTGCTGGCCAAGTCGATGTGGACCACACGGTTTATGTTGCAGAGATGACCACTTCGCAAGCTTTGTTGATGCGCCATCCTGAAACCCTGGACTTAGTAACTTTCGATTCAGACGAAAAAATCAGAAGCGCTCAACTTTATGGCGTTGATCCAGACATTGTTGGCGCTGCTGTAAAGATGCTTGTCGATGAAGACATGGCTGATCATGTTGATTTGAATTTCGGTTGCCCGGTGCCAAAAGTAACTCGCAAGGGTGGCGGTAGCGCATTGCCTTGGAAGCGCGATCTGTTTTCCAGCATAGTTAAAACAGCAGTTAAGAACGCCCAGGGCAAAGTGCCAGTAACCGTAAAGATGCGAGTTGGTATTGATGCTGACCACATCACTTATCTAGATGCTGGAAAAATTGCGTCCGAAGCGGGGATAACTTGGGTGGCACTTCATGGCCGAACTGCAGCTCAGTATTACGGCGGCAAAGCAGACTGGACGACAATTGCCAGACTCGTTGAACACATTCCGAATACACCTGTGCTTGGCAATGGTGACATTTGGTCAGCCTCTGATGCCCAGCGCATGCTTGATGAAACTGGCGCTCGGGGAGTAGTCGTTGGCCGAGGATGTTTAGGGCGGCCTTGGCTCTTTGGTCAGATTCGTGCTTCATTTGCCGGTGAACCGGTTCCTGCGGAGCCTAATGGTGGTGTGATTGTTGATTTGATGCGCCGTCACGCTGACCTGTTGGTTGAAATGCATGGCGATGAGTTCCGCGGCTGCCAGGAAATGCGCAAGCACATGGCTTGGTACTTAAAGGGCGTTGTTGCAGGCAGTGAAACCCGTGGCGCATTGTCATTGATTTCCAGTTTGAAAGAATTCGACGACTTGTTAAGCACAATTAATCGCGAACAAATCCTGGACGAAGAGTTAGCCAAACTTCCACGTGGCAGAACTACGCCAGATCGTCGCGTTAACTTGCCAGATGGTTGGCTTAATTCACAAAGCATGTCGCAAAATGAAGTTGAAACAGTTCGCGAAGCTGAACTAGCAGTCAGTGGTGGATAAATGTTAGGCAACTATTCGGAATTTGATTCCCAGCGCTGGGTTAATGAACCAAACAAAAGTGTTGAGCGCACCGAGTTTGCTCGAGATCGCGCCAGAGTTATGCATAGCTCTGCACTTCGACGCCTTGGTGTAAAAACTCAAGTCATGGAAGCTGGTCAAGAAGATTTCCCGCGCACCCGACTCACTCACTCACTTGAAGTTGCCCAGGTTGGGCGCGAGCTTGGATCCGCATTGGGATGCGACCCTGACTTAGTTGATACTGCTTGTCTTTCCCATGATCTTGGTCATCCACCTTTTGGCCACAATGGCGAGACTGCACTAAACGAATTAGCCAAAGACATTGGTGGCTTCGAAGGTAACGCGCAATCTTTCCGATTACTAACTCGACTAGAGCCAAAAGCAGTAAGCCCAGCATCAGGCCCCCGCCCGGGTCAAACAATTGGACTGAACTTAACCAGAGCTTCCCTTGATGCAGCATCAAAGTATCCATGGACTAAACAGCCTGGTGAAGTTAAGTTCGGCGTTTACCAAGATGATGCCGATGTTTTTGAGTGGGTACGTGAAGGCATAACCGGAACCACCTCATGTTTTGAAGCTCAAGTTATGGATTGGTCTGACGACGTTTCCTATTGCGTGCATGACATTGAAGATGCGGTATTTGCAGGTCACGTAAACATTGATATCTTGAAATCAAGTACTGGTCGCAGCGAAGTGGTTGAAGTCGCGCAGAAGTGGTACGGAGCCGACTTTCAAAAAACTGAACTTGATGCAGCCCTAGTTAGGGTCAGTTCACTACCAAGTTGGCCAGCCTCATTCGATGGCACCATGCGCTCACTTGGTGAGTTAAAGAATTTAACCAGTACCTTGATTGGCCGATTCTGCATCGCAGCCCAACAGACAACGCAAGCCGAGTATGGTCAGCACCCACTGACCCGTTATGAAGCATCTTTGATAGTTCCAGCTGAAGCTCGATATGAAGTGACTGCATTGAAGGCGCTAGCGGCAAGGTTTGTTATGAATCGTGCTGGCGCTGATGAACTTTATGCTAGGCAGCGTCAGCAAATTCAAGATCTAGTTGAATTCCTGAATCAGGATCCAGAAGCCAATTTGGATCGATTCCATACGGATCTGTGGACAGAAGCTGGCTCACCCGAAGCTAAATTCCGCGTAGTTATTGACCAGGTCGCTGCACTCACAGACGTCAGCCTTGTGCAGTGGCACCAACGCAGCTGCACGTAACATAGGGGACGTGGCAGGAAAAATTCGCGAAGAGGACGTTACCTCAGTTCGCGAGCGAGCCCGAATCGACGAGATTGTTCGAGAAACCGTAACGCTTAAAGCCGCTGGCGGTGGCAGTTACAAAGGCCTTTGCCCATTCCATGACGAACGATCACCTTCATTTCACGTCACACCCAGCAAAGGTTTGTATCACTGTTTTTCTTGTGGCGAGGGCGGAGATGTAATCACCTTCGTACGCAAAATCGATGCACTCTCATTTACCGAAGCTGTTGAGAAGTTAGCAGTTAAATACGGCATCATCTTGCGATACGAAGAAGGCGGGGGTTCATCACCCGGCCAACAAGGACAGCGCGCTCGACTAATTGAGGCACATAAGATCGCCGGCGCTTTCTATAAATCTCAACTTCTGTCGCCAGAAGCTCAACATGCTCGAACTTTTTTAACGGAACGTGGATTCGATCAAGCATCGTGGGATCTTTTCGGCGTTGGTTACTCACCATCGGGCTGGGATGGTTTGCGTAATGAATTACGTAGCAAAGGTTTCTCCGAAGAAG
>JBIIZV010000047.1:0-6890 GCA_044346095.1 Candidatus Nanopelagicales bacterium | reverse complement strand
GCTTACTGGAGCGTTATTACCGATGACCCGGCCACCAGTCAATCAGATGAAGGCCAAGAAGAAATAGCAAAGGCACTGGCAGAACTTCGCTCTGCATTCGGGATCTAGGGCGTTTCGCCACAAGCACTTCATTTTGTTAAGATTGTCTAGTTAATCCCCTGTAGCTCAATTGGCAGAGCACTCGACTGTTAATCGAGTGGTTATTGGTTCGAGTCCAATCGGGGGAGCGCATAAAAAAGCCGACCAGTCATGGTCGGCTTTTTCGCTTATCTAGATGGTTACCAACGAGCTTCAGCTCGTCCTTCACCTGATGGACCAGGACGACGCAGAATTGCAGCCTTTGTCTCGTTAAAGTTTGCAACGTATTGCGCGTAGATTTCAGCACTTGTGGTGAAGGTCAAAATCTCGTCATTCCAACGCTGGCCAGGAGAAGTAATGTTTGGCGTTCCGGAAATCACAACTTGCTGACGAGTTTGCTTACCAGGTTTTCCATACATGCCATCAATCGCAATGTACTTCTGGTGTGAGTACCAACGTCTGCCAGAACTATCCGCAATGTTTTCCAACTTTGCTCGGTTATCAGCCTTGTCAAAAGCAGTGATCTTTAGTGGAGTTGAAACACACATGCTCAACGAGCCACCAGTTCGCTTGTTCTTAGCATTGAACCAGCAGTAGCCACCAGCCTTGTTGATGGTTGGGATGGCGCCTTGCAGTGAACCATTCTTACAAACCTTCGCAGTAACCATTCGGTTCTTCCCAGCATCGAAAACTAAACCAGGTCCAGTCAATTTTTGGGCTTTGCCTTTTCTGGTCGGCATAGTTGAGAGACAGTCAGCAGCACCCCAAGCACTTGGTCTATCGCCATTTGGGATGTAGTCAACTTTTCCAGTTCGAGTATTCAAAGCCTTAATTCGCTGATCCATGTCGGTGTAAATAATGTGAACATTGCAGCCGCCGTTGTTAGCTCGCGAGGCAAATGCTTTCTTCCAAAGTTCCATAGCCGGGGCATTACGAGTGAATACGAACATGTTCACATAAATCTGGGTACGCATGGTTTTCTTGCCTACCTTGTAAATGCACTTGATATCGCGCAACATGGTTAGAACATCATCTGAGCCAGACTTTGGATAAACGTAATAAGTTGTGGTTTTGCTATCGGACTTTAACTGGCGGTAGGCAGTTGCCTTACCTGCACCACGAGCGGCATTGGCTAAGTCTGCGTAGTACTGATTCATTGAGGCAAATAGCGTTCGGTCGTTAACCACAACAGAAGCGTTATTGAATCCAACACGAGCTTGTTCATAAGTTGGGTTAACTGATGAGATACCCACAACATTTTGTGCAGATCCTGCACGAGTGATCATGAAGAATTTCGAGTGAAGCGCTGGGTACTCGCCCTCACTCTCATCGGGAAAAGTTATGCCTGGCGGAGGTGGGGGAGTTAAGCAACCGGAGTTGCAAGAACCTAACCAGCTACCTGGATTCTCAGAAGCGTTAGCAGTTGCCTCAGTGATGTTGCCACCAAGCACAGCGCGAAGCGTATTCACTGCGGTAAACGATGAAGATGTTGGCTTAGTTGCGTGGCTGTTAACTAAAACTCGAACGTTCACACCACTTCGATGTGCTTGGATCAAGTGGTTAACCATGTTGTCGTCCGTGAATGAGAACCAAGACATAGCAATGGTGGAGCCAACTGGAGCACAGTCGATCATGTTGTTGATTCGATTAGTGATTGCGAATCTGGAGTTTGAAAGTCTGCCATCTCGTGATGAGTTGGCTAGTGGGTTGTTAAAGACTGTTTCATTTTTTGGAACCCAGCCACCACAGTCTCGCGGCTCACTGACGTTAACCGTGATGGTTGCACCTGCTGCGCCAGCAATCGCACCGCTAAATTGATCCAGGGCCACAGAGGTCTGTCCATACTCATCTGTTGCGGTAACTGCGAAAGTGGCTTTCACGGTGTTGTCTTGCGCAGTCTGGAATCCAGCTGCTGGAGTAAATATTGCTGTAGTTGCGTCTGCCATTGCCACCGAACCGTTAGCAGCTGTTACAGCATCTACACGATAGGTAAGCACACCATGCCCGCCTTGGCATCCACCAGCACGAAGCGGGTCATAAGCAAGTGGGACATTAACGGGAGCATTGATCGAAGTTGAGATCGTAAAGATCTGACAAGTCGGTGGCGCAACAGGTTTTACGCTTACTGGAACTGTTAACTTGGTGCGTCCTGTGTATCCGAAATCTGTTTGATTAACGTTGTAAACCTGGTCAGCAAAAATCGTGAATGTGCCTTCAATTGGACTACTTGCAGAAATTGAAATCAATCCACTGGTATCAACACTTGCGGCAAGTCCAGCAGGGAGACTTTGCGCATCAATTGAGTATGTAATGGCGGGAGTTGGATCTGAAATAGCAACTGGGGTAGGCGCAGTAGATGGGCTAGGTGAAACTGTAGGTGTAGGAGTAGCAGATGGAGTTGCGGATGGTGATGGACCAACAGCAAATTGACTGCAAGTCAACTGAATTGTTTTGCTGCCACCAACAAGAAACTTCAATGTCGACGCACCAGGGTCTGTACAAGTTGGTCCAAGGCCACTAATAACTTCGGTCGCCATTGGCACAAACTTTGTATTCACGGGGCCAGCCTTAACAGCTGACTTTGCTGCAGCGGGGGATTGTCCGGTTTCAGCCACCATTGTTGCCAGCAAACTGGCAGCCACAAGTCCGGTGACTAGGCGTCGCTTTCCACTAAACATTGCACTCCGCACTGAAAAAATCCCCCACAAACAACTCTTTAATCGTAACTGAGAACTTTCGGTGCCCAAGCCCTTCGATCGCCAAATGGCAGGATTTGGATGATTCTTGGGTGAATCTGCTGGAAGGGCAGGATTTCTGGCGCGAAATCGCAACATATGATGGATTAATGCGTCGGATTGCCATAACTCTTGCCGGTTTACTGGCTATTGGAACGCTAGCTGGAAGTCCAGCAACCGCAGTGGCTCCCACGGCTAGTGAGCCTGTTGCTTATAAGTATCGTTCGTGCAGTTACCCAAAAGGTAAGCCAGGGGAATACAAACCAAATGCGGCATCTTGGAAAGCTCAAGGTTTTTCGGAAGTCGTTAAGGGAATAGACGTATCGGTTTGGCAACACCCAGATGATAAAGCGATTGATTTTGCAGCGCTCAAATCCGAATACGACGTCTCATTTGTGATCATCAAAGGATCCGATGGTGGCAAACGTGGAAACGATAATGCGAAGGAATGGTTTCCAATAGATAGTGCAGCTGCCCGCGCCGAAGGATTGGTAGTTGGCTCGTATCACTATGCCCAGCCAGGAAACATGGATAGCAATACGATCACAGATGCCAAGCTGCAAGCTCAACGCGCCGTGGAACAAGCCGAAGGTGCAAAAGTTGGAGACTTACCTTTGACATTAGATATGGAAGAGATGCCTTGCGGTTGGACTATTCAAAGATTGGCTAAGTGGACTAGCGCATTCTTGATTGAGGCAGAATCACTTACTGGCAGGACTCCGATCCTCTATACAAATAGTGTTTTCATTGGGCGCCTTGAAGACGCAGGGGCCACTGATTTGTCACGCTATCCATTGTGGTTAGCCAAGTGGGGACCAAAGTTAGGCACGGATCCAAAAGAGAATCGAATTTGGAATAACGACTGGCTGATTTGGCAGTTCACTGCGGACGGCAAGATAAGCGCAGTGCCATCAAGCACCACCGACTTAAACGTGTTCAAAGGAACTCCAGCAGAGTTCCAAGAATTTGTTAACCGTTAAGCAAAAGCTGCTTCAAGGGCAACTTCAACCATTGCCTTAAATCCAGTTTCCCGTTCTTCTGAAGATGTTTTCTCATGCGTGCGAATCATGTCGCTAACTGTGCAGATAGCTAGAGCGCGACGACCGTATCTGGCTGCAATTGTATAGAGGCCACTGGCTTCCATTTCAACACCAAGCACGCCATGAGCTTCAAGAATGTCTAGCGCATTGCTGTCGTCGTAGAACAAATCCATCGAGGCAATGCCACCAACATGATAAGTCACGCCGTGCGCAGCAGCAGCTTCAACTGCGGCCTTCAGTAAGTCATAGTTTGCGATCGGTGCAAAATCCAAGCCACCAGTTGCGCGGCGATTTGTTCCAGAATCTGTTGAAGCTGCCATGCCGATGATTACATCGCGAAGCTGAGTCTTGCCTAAGCCACCGCAGGTGCCAATTCGAATGGCAGTTTGCACATCAAAATCTTTGAACAACTCAGTTACATATATGGAAATTGAAGGGATGCCCATGCCTGTACCTTGAACGGAAACGCGGTTTCCTTTGTAAGTTCCGGTGTAACCAAACATGTTGCGCACTGTGTTGTATTGGACAGCGCCTTCGAGCATGTTTTCCGCCACCCATTTGGCACGCAGGGGATCACCTGGAAGCAAGATAGTTTCAGCAATGTCACCTTTATTGGCACCAATATGTACAGTCATAACCTCTAATCTACTTGCCGGTTCGATTAAGGTTGCGTTTAGTCCCACCATCAGGAGTACCAAGTGGCTGCTAATCAAGCAATCTTCAATGCACAGATCAACACCCAAAATCCAGATGCCCCAACTGCATCAGCAATTGCTTGGTCTGGTGACCACATCATTGCAATCGGCAGTGATGATCAGGTACGCGAAGCTTGCGACGGCAACACTGAAACTGTTGACGCTCACGGCAAAGCGGTCACGCCTGGAATTGTTGATGGGCACCAACACTTATTTCATGGCGCGGAGTTTGCTCAAGGCCTAGATCTAGATCGAGTGTCCAATCTTTCCGATTTGCGCGCTGCGATTGCCGCTGAGCGTAAACGGATCGGCCCTGGCAAATGGTTAATGGGATTTGCACTTGAGTACGCCGCAATCGGGGGTCCATACCATCACAGTTTGCTAGACGAAGCAGCTGGCGATGGCCCAATGTTCTTGTACACGCTAGATGTTCACACAGGCATGGTGAACGCCGAGGCAATGAAAATTGCAAACTTAACCGGCCCAATGCGAGTTGCTGATAACTCGATTGTTGTTGTTGACGAAAACGAAAAACCAACCGGTGAACTAAAGGAAATGGCAGCAATGCTGATTGTCCTTAAGCACGCCCCGACTGCGACTAAGTCAGATCGAATGAATTGGTACGCCGAAGCAATTCGCCGCCAGAACGCTGTAGGCATAACTGAAATTCATTTAATGGATGGAAATCTCGACACGGTTGACATCATGCGCGGACTTGAAGAGCAAGCGAACCTCAAGTTGCGCATTCTGCTTCATCATTTCGTTTATCCGTACACATCAATTGAAGAAGTCGAAGCCATGATGCAAACCCATAATGCAAAGGGGTTGCGCTGGCAGGCCGATGGTGTGAAGTTCATGCTTGACGGCGTAATTGATACTGGTACCGCTTGGCTGGAACACCCAGACTCACAAGGGGAAGGAACTGAGCCAATGTGGCCAGAGCTGTCGCTTTACCACCAACGAGCTCGACAATTCCATGATGCAGGTTTCCGAATTGCCACCCATGCAATTGGTGATCGAGCAGTGCGTGAAGTACTTGATGTTTACGAAGGCTTGCCTGGTGGCTCAAATGGTCGCCATCGCATTGAACATATTGAAACCTCGCCTGACAACACCATCGCGAGATTTAAGCCACTAAAAGTTACCGCGTCAATGCAGCCAGTTCATATGCGCTGGCTTGAGTACGACTTAAGTGATCCTTGGTCGCAACGGCTTGATACAACCCAATGCGGACATGGTTGGCGAACTGGCGACATCATGAGTACGGGAGCACTTGTAGTTCTTGGCTCGGATTGGCCAGTAGCTCCATTTGATCCGCGCATGGGAATGTTTGCCGCACAAATGCGCAGAGCGCACGATGTTTCCTATGACGGTCCAGTTGGAAAAACCCGTGCGTTAACCGGAGCTGAGACTCTAACTGGCTATACCCGCAATGCTGCAATTGCAGTTGGCGCAGATAACGAACGCGGCATGCTCGCACCGGGCATGAAAGCTGATCTAGTCATGTGGCAAGAAGATCCTTCAAAGGTAAATCCAAATGACGTGATTGATCTTCCAGTTCTACGCACTGTTGTTGGCGGAGAAACCGTTTACCAGGCATGATCGAAACTCGGTAACTGACATTTCGAAGATCTCTTCTGGTCCGTCTTCTTCATCTATCTGTTGTCCAACATGAGTAAAGCCAAGTGAGTTAATGATTGCCATGGATGGCGCATTGCTTGCGCTCACTGTATAGCGCAGTGTCGATACTCCAGGTTGATCAATCACCCATTTCCACATGCCGAGCAAGGCTTCTTTACCAAATCCTTGGTTGCGAGAAGGCCCACAAACGCCAAAACCAATTTCGATCATGCCGACTTCGTCTGGTGGTGAATGAAAACTAATTGATCCAACAACTTCCTTTGTTTCGCGCAGAACAATCCAGCGAATGAACCAAATGTTTGTGCTCGGATCAGCCTTAACTTGCGGTACTCGCCAACGAAGTGGACCGGAATGCTCATGCGTCAATTCATTATGAGGATTTGTGAAGTCGCGATCAGATAGTAATTCTGTATTGTCAGGATCATCATGCAGCATAAGTAATTCAGGTATTGGAATTAAGTGCAGATCCAAGCGCGGAGTTTGAATCAAGTCAGGGAGCTTAGGCATCTAAGGTTTTAACGATCCGAATCCACACCATGTAAGCGCCAGTCAAGAGACAGGCTCCGGCTAATTCAAGTTCAGGTCGAATCGGCACGTAACCTTCGGGGGCATCGAAGGCAGACACGATTCCAACATTGTTAACCAATGCAAAGCCAACCCAAGTTAGCCACCAAGTAAGTGTGTCTTTCCCGACTAAAGAT
>JBIIZV010000117.1:0-3606 GCA_044346095.1 Candidatus Nanopelagicales bacterium | reverse complement strand
AGTCACCAGTGATCTTTAGCAGAACCATTACTGGTTCAGTTGGCTGTGCGCCAACGCCTAGCCAGTACTGAACGCGATCTGAATTGATCTTGATAAGACTTGGTTCTTCTTTTGGATGGTACAAACCGATTTCTTCGATGGCACGGCCATCACGAGCGGTACGGGCGTCGGCAATTACTACGCGGTATTGCGGGTTGCGGATGCTGCCCATGCGCTTAAGTTTGATCTTTACGGCCACGAGTTTTATTTCTCCTGATAATTGGTGTGACATAAAACCGTTGTTGCAGCGGGGGCGCAACTAGTTAATGTCTATGAATCCAACGAGGTTGCGGGTAGAGGGCCGGCTACCAAGTCGGGATTACTTGATAAATCATGCCAGACAAGGCAAAAATCAGGAAATTGAGGGAAATCCTCTGCAATTAGGGCTGTTTTGTTGATTTAAACTGGAACTATGTTTCCCAAGGTTTCTGTGACTGAATCATCGGTCGTTATTGAGTTTTCCACCTGGGACAAGTTTCTAAATGCTTCCCGCAAGGACATAACTATTCCCCGTGAGCACATTGTCTCGATTGATACTGGGCCGGAAATCCTGAAGGAGTGCAAAGGTTTTCGGTCCCCCGGCACTTACACGTTTTCTCAAACTTATGGATTTGGTGTGATTGCCGGAACTTATCGTGAGCGCCATGGTGTGAAACATTTTTGGAATGTTCGGGCAAAGCTTGCTGACCATACAATTCGATTTAACTTACTTGGAAATGAATTCGACTCAGTTGCGATTCAAGTCGAAGACCCGCAGGCTGTTCTAGGAATTCTCAAGCCACTAGTTGCTTGAGAATTCCTGTTTTTAAGTCTCGCAGTGTTTATTGTTAGGGATTTCTATTTCAAGAAATCCCTAAAAGCACTCGGAATCTCAGTAAGCGTTGCACTTGGTGCTTCGTATTCAATTCCTGAATCTTGAGCAGCGCGCTTAGCTGGATTTCCAGATTTCTTTGCACCCTTGCCAGCTTTTTGAACTTTCTTTTGTTGCGGACGCATGCCTGGCATTCCAGGCATCGGTGGCATTCCTGGAACTGAGCCACCCTTTGCCATTTGCTTCATCATTTTTTGCGCAACAACAAATCGATCCATCAAAGTATTTACGTCGCTAACTTGCATACCCGAACCCTTTGCGATGCGGGCGCGGCGTGAACCATTTAGTAACTTTGGATCTTCACGTTCAGCAGGTGTCATCGACGAAATGATTGCTTCGACCCGATCAATTTCGCGCTCGTCAACATTTTCAATCTGCTTTTTCATTTCAGCCATACCCGGCAACATGCCAAGCATTTTTGTCATTGATCCCATTTTGCGTAGCTGCTGCATCTGCAGCATAAAGTCAGTCAGCGTGAAATCTTCGCCGTCTTTAACTTTCTTGGCGAACTTTTCAGTTTGATCTTTATCAAGTGTTTGTTCTGCTTGCTCAATCAGAGTTAGCAAATCACCCATGTCCAAAATTCTGGAAGCCATGCGATCTGGGTGGAAGACTTCAAAGTCAGTTAGCTTCTCACCTGTTGATGCGAACATGATCGGCTTGCCAGTGATTGTTGCAACTGAAAGCGCCGCGCCGCCTCGAGCATCACCATCAAGTTTTGTTAGGACAACTGCATCAATTCCAATGTCGCGAGCAAAAGTCTCGGCGGTGTTGACCGCATCTTGACCAGTCATTGCGTCGATTACTAGCAGTGTTTCATCTGGCTTCGCTTCAGCCTTAACTTTTGCGAGCTGATCCATTAACTCGCTATCAATGGAAAGGCGGCCTGCGGTATCGACAATCACAACATCATGAAGTTTGTCTTTCGCAAACTTCATTGCATCGCGAGTTACCTTAACTGGGTCGCCAATGCCATTACCTGGTTCAGGGGCGAAAACAACTGTGTTTGATTGCTCACCGACAATCTTCAATTGATCAACTGCATTTGGCCGCTGCAAGTCAGCTGCCACCAACATTGGTTGATGACCTTGTGTTCTCAGATGTGCAGCAAGCTTTCCAGCAAGTGTGGTTTTACCAGCACCCTGTAGACCGGCAAGCAAAATAACGGTTGGGGGATTCTTTGCAAGCTTTAGTCGTCTGGTTTCGCCACCCAGAATGCCAATCAACTCTTCATTTACAATTTTGATGATTTGTTGCGCTGGGTTTAGGGCTGCGGATACTTCAGATCCAAGTGCGCGCTCTTTAATTCGAGCACAAAACTCCCGTACAACTGGAAGTGCGACGTCAGCATCAAGCAGTGCAATGCGAATTTCTCTGACAGTCTCGTCAATATCGTTCTCGGTTAACCGACCCTTGCCGCGCAACTGTTTAAAGGTGGCGCCTAAGCGATCTGACAAGGATGCGAACATGCTCAAAGTCTAATCCGTAGGCTTGGGTCCATGAGATCTGTAGCCGGAACCGAACTTTCGCGGGAACAATACTTAATTCACTTAAATGCTGACTACCAACTTTTGGCCGCGGCAATCCCAGTAACTCCAGTTGAAGTTCCAAGCTGTCCAGGTTGGTCAACCAAGGACTTAGCTAAACACATGGCACATGTCTACCTTGGCCAGGCATATGTTGTTGAAACCGGAAGCCAGGCTGAAAACAAAGAGCATTTGGCGCCTTATCCCCGCACTGAAGACTTCATGGAATTCATGTCTTGGGGATTTGATGCCATCACCAAGGCACTGGACTTTAATCGTCCCGAGCGACCAACTTGGTCCTGGCACCACAGCGATCACTCAGTTGATTTTTGGTTTCGCCGAATGGCACATGAAACCGTAATCCATCGTATTGATGCCGAACAAGCGGTTGGTGCTGTAACCAAAATAGATGAAGCCTTGGCCCTAGATGGCGTGGATGAGGTTTTAGACTTTCTGCCATTGCTCGGTTCTTGGCCAGAGGTACCTAACGTTGATTTCGGAATCGTTTCGATTGTTGCGACAACAAAGTCTGGTTCTCAAGTTTGGGATCTGCAGTTCACCGATAGCGCCGCAACAGTTTCCGCTGCTGATCAAGTGAATGCTTCGGCGCGCTTGGTCATATCTGGAGACGCTGAAGCAATGGATCTTTATTTATGGGGACGCATTGATAGTTCCGACCCAAGAATTTCAATCACTGGTGACGGTGAAGAAACTTTCAAGCAGTTAATGCAGGTTGCGGTTCTTTAACTTGCGTAAGCTGCAGGATTTGCTGAGTAAGCCTTAAGGCAACCTGGTGCACAGAACCAAACCGTTTGACCTTCGATTTCTGCGTGAATGGATTCTGGCAACATTGCCACCGTCATATTGCACACTGGATCAATTGCAGTTTCAAAAGCTGGCTTAGCTGGAGCTGACTCAGCTTGATTTGCTGCAACTTGAACCATCTCAGCAAGAATTGAAATTGCGATGTGATCTGGTTTCTTAGCGCCGATATCAAGTCCAGCCGGAGAAAAGATTGAAGCCTTTTGTTCTGGAGTCAATGTCAACATGTCGATCACCGATGCGCCACGTTTACGACTTGCAACTAATCCAACATAAGGAACGCCAGCAAGTACGGCAGCTTCAAGCAACATAGTTTCATCTTCACGACCATGAGCCGCAACGATGATT
>JBIIZV010000116.1:0-3611 GCA_044346095.1 Candidatus Nanopelagicales bacterium | reverse complement strand
GGCAAAGCACAGTTTGCTGATCGCACCATGATTCGTCAGTTCACATCAAAAGATCAAGATCCAGAGTTCCCACCACTTGATCTAAATGTTTTGCCTGGAGCTCTCGAACGTGTTGGCGTGAACGTTGTTTGCCTTGATGCAGATCGACCAGATGCGATTGAATTCGTCAAGAACCTCGGTTACACCCAAGGCGCGCAAGTTGTTAAGTATGAAGCTGGTCGCGGCCAATGGTGCGCGCGCAAAAGCTAGTTACAAAAACTAACTAGCAGCAATCAATATGAAGCACGCGGGCAATCGCGTGAATTGAATCTGGCACCACTTGGTAATAGACATTCATTCCGCGACGTTCCTTAGTAACGATTCCTGCTTTTTCAAGAGTCTTTAAATGATGACTAACTGTCGGTTCGGACAAGTTCAAAACCGGCGCCAAGTCACAGGTGCAAGCTTCCAGGTCAGCCTGATCCAGCAGGAAGCTAACCAATCGCAGTCGCGCCGGGTCGGCAAGGGCCTTCAAGCGAATTGCTAAATCGTTGGCATCTGCCTCGCTGATCTGGGCAGATTCCCCAAGTGGGGCACAGCAAATCGGCTCGAGAGTCTCTAGAACTGGCAGTTGTTTCGGCATAAACCCATTATGCCACATATTTGACATTCATCTAATAACTGGCATAGTAAGGAATTAGATACTCATCTAATTAGGAAAGGAGTCGAAAATGACATTTTGCTGTGAAGCTGAAGCCGTAGAAGCGCTTGAAACTTGCTGCCCTACCGAAGAAACTGCTTGTTGCTAAAGATTTAGCAACAAGATCTTCTAGTTGGATGATTCCTTGGCTTGCTCGATTCGCGCCGCCCGACGCTTGGTGTAACGCATTCCGAGTAAGCCAAGGATGATTCCGCAAACTCCAATTGCGATCCAATCGCCTCGACCGGAGGCTTCAAGTTGGTCGCGCATCAAGACCATCACGAGCGTGGCAACTGACCACAGACCTGTGCCTATTGTGACTGCTGTGATTCCATTTACTTCAAGTGGCGTAAGTTCAGTTTTCGAATCCCGACTCGCCGAACCTGACTCGAACTCGTTGAGAGAGTCTGCACTATTACCCATACGTAGGACACTAGCGTGTCGTTATGGAAACCACTACAAAAACACAGGGCACCTCGGGCTGGGATCGCTATTTCCACATGACCGAGCGTGGCTCCAATCTCGGGACTGAAGTACGCGGCGGCATCGTCACTTTTGTGACCATGTCCTACATCGTGGTACTTAACCCACTTATCGTCGGTACTGCCAAGGACGTCAACGGGAACTATCCCGGTGGTGGCCAAGACATTGGCACCTCAATCGCACTAGTAGCTGCGGCTACTGCGCTGATTGCAGGCATCATGACAATCTTCATGGGCGTGTACGGACGTTTCCCTATCGCTATTGCAGCCGGTTTAGGTCTAAACGGATTCTTGGCATTTGGCCTTGCTCCTTACATGACTTGGGCTCAAGCATTTGGCCTTGTTGTTATTGAAGGCTTCATTGTTTTGTTATTGGTTCTGACCGGATTCCGCACTGCGGTATTCCACGCAGTTCCTGATGAACTGAAGTATTCAATTGGTGCCGGTATCGGTTTGTTCATTGCACTGATCGGTTTAGTAGATGCTGGCGTTGTTCGTCCAGGCGTTCCACTAATTACCTTTGCAGTCTTTGGTGAACTAGCTGGTTGGCCAATCTTTACGTTCGTGTTTGGACTTCTCCTCATGGTCGTATTGGTTGCCCTACGTAAGCGCGCTGCAATTCTGATTGGTCTGATCGCAACAACTGTCCTTGCAGTTGTGCTTGAAGCCACTCAAAAGATTGGTAGCGCTAACACTGATCCAGGTGCACCAGGTCTAGAAAACCCAACTGGTTGGAATCTAAATGTTCCAGCAGTTCCGGAAACCTTGATTGGTTATGTAGATCCAACTCCACTGTTTGACATCGACATCTTTGGAGCATTCGGTGCGATTGGCGCATTGGCTGCCGGTCTAGCTGTGTTCTCGTTGTTGCTAAGCGACTTCTTCGACACCATCGGAACTGTTACTGGTCTTGCTAAAGAAGCTGACTTGATGACAGCAGATGGCGAAGTTGATCACTTGGGCGAAATCCTTGCCGTTGACTCGATTGCTGCGATGGCAGGTGGTTTGGCTGGAACTTCATCCAACACCGCTTACATCGAATCAGCATCAGGTATCGGCGACGGTGCTCGCACTGGTATTGCCAGCCTTGTAACCGGAACTTTGTTCTTACTAGCGATGTTCATTGCACCGCTAACCAAGATTGTTCCTTACGAAGCAGCAGCACCAGCATTGGTTATCGTGGGCTTCTTGATGATGACTCAAATTCGTCACATCCCATTTGATGATTACGCAATTGCGATTCCATCGTTCTTGACGATCATCTTGATGCCATTCACCTACTCGATCACAAACGGTATTGGCGCAGGCATGGTTACCTACGTTGCTATCAAGATCGCACAGCGCAAGTCAAAGGAAGTTTCCGTATTGATGTGGATTATCGCCGCAGCATTCGTGATCTACTTTGCGATCCATCCTCTAAAGGGATTGTTCGGCGCATAAAACAAAGTCTTTGGGGCGCACTGTGAAAAACGGTGCGCCCCATTGCTATGTCGTGATGTAGTCACAAATGGGCGATGTCCGAATTGTTCCGTTCATGAGTTATTGTTGAACTATGAGTTCACGCACGCGTCGCATCGTCACAATCATTGTTCTAGTTAGCTTCTTTGTTGCAGTGATGGCCGCCGCCGTCATGCCTTATCTATAGGTCTTAATTAACTGCAGGCTCTAACTTCACTGGCTTGGCAATCGCAATTGCAATCGCCAGGATCAAACAAATCGGCACGATCGCATACGCGCCTTGAATTCCAATTTGATCAGCAAGCGCACCCAATGCAAACGGCGCAACACCACTAGCAAAACCAGTACCAATCGAAAGCTTGCCACCACCACGATCTGCTCGGCCGCCGCTTGCTCGCAATGCCCGCTCAAATCCAAATGGGAAATGCAGTGACATTCCAAGGCCGGTAATTGTTAGTGAAATCAACATGATTACGCCAGAGCTGGATAACCAAAAACCCAAGAATCCAATTAGAGACAAAATAAGTGAGCCGCGATACAAAAATTCTGAATCAAACTTTGAAGTTAAGCGTGCACCAATCAAACGTCCAACTGACATGCCACCAACGATTGTGGCAAGTGCTGCGGCGCTTGCACCCTTAGTTAATCCACCTTGAGTCGATAGAACTTCTGGCGACCAAAGCAACATCGAGAATTCCATACTTGCAGTGAAAACCAGAATTAACCATGACCACCAAAACAGACTTGGGAATGGGCCAGGCACATCGTGATGATCGGAAACTTCGTCTTCGACTGCTTTTGGTCCATAGACATCAGTGTTTTTGCCACGAATGATTTCAATAATGATTACGCCAACCGCAGCAACTTGAATGCCTGGTCGCCAGCCCCATCCAACGGTTACGCCAATACCAACCATGACTGGAGCAAGCAAACCAATTGAGGATGCGACGGCGTGCAGTTCACTTATTGCTGCCGGGGCAGCTTGTTTTTGT
>JBIIZV010000115.1:0-3619 GCA_044346095.1 Candidatus Nanopelagicales bacterium | reverse complement strand
CTCAACAATCACTATTACCGTTGTTCCTCCTCCGGCTCCATCGGCAACAATCGATACTGGCTCTGCTGAATACAACAAGCCAGTGACGCTAAAGCCTTGGATTAACGACTCCGCAGGGTCAATTCCTGCTGGATCAAGCGCGCCTGCGCCAAGTTTGATTGCAACTTCTATCAAACTTTGCGGTGATAATTCAACGTTTGTGGCTATGTCAACAACCCCAGCGGACTGCACCGCAACAAAGGTTAAGACCGTTGAAGGCACTTACGAAGTTAATGCCATAACCGGCGAAGTTGTGTTTACTCCAAATCCAAACATGGTTGACCCTATTACTGGACTTGCAACTGGCAAGGGCTTTGTTGGAACTGTTAAATACCCGCCTACCTACCAAATCTGGAATAACTGGACTGGACTTGGTGGCGCAAAGTCAGCCACAGCATTGCTGGTTCCAACCATTGCTCCGCCAGGCGCGCCAGCTGCAACAGTGGATATTACTAAGACCAAGCCTGGAACTTCCGTTGTCCTAAACCCAGTATCAAATGACAAGCCAGGAACTGCGGCCCTTGATCCAACAACAATTCGACTTTGTGGAACAGGCGAAATTTCGCCTGCTTGTACTCAGATGTCAGTCACAACCCTTGATGGTCTTTACGTAGTTGACCCAACAACTGGACAGGTTACCTTCACCCCGCGTGATGGTTTCACCGGCCAAGCCACAATCCCTTACATCATTAAGGATGGCCTAGGAATGATGGCACTTTCAAATCTGATCATCACGGTTGAAGACACCGCAGTTGTTCCAGTGGCAAAGAAGACCAAGGTTGGCCTAGCTAAGACCGGTGGCACTCGACCTGATCTATTGCTTCTGCTTGGCCTAGTTGCCATTGCTGCCGCTGGTGGCTTGAGAGTTTTGGGTCGTAAGAAGTAGTCATTTTTTGGTGCAGGGTTTTCCCTGTAGTTGATCTAGAAAGAGTAAAGGCCAGACGTAATCTCTGAATGTCTGTTCTAAATAGGGGTTTTTTTGAGTTTCATAGGCATGCCAGGTGTGAATCATGGCATTTGATCGCATTCAATTCGACCCAAACTCTGTCCCATTACGCTCTGATTTGCGAGTATTGGCAACCATCCGCTTTCCAGGTGAACCTGATCGCTCAATTTATCTAGACGCCAATGGGCCTAAAGAAGGCGTGAAAAGATCCGACTATATTTCGGAGACCATCGAACCCCAGCTTTTTAAGCAAGATGACGTTTCAGTTGTTTCAAACTGGCCAAGATTCGGTGGACCACACATTGTTACTTTGCCAGAGGGTCAAAGACTATTACTGGGTCAACTGGCTGAAGGCGCAACGGTTGATGTGGCACTTTGGCGCAAATTCATCATGGCCCAAACTTTTTCAAATCGAATTTTGGTAGCCGCAACTGGGAACGGAATTTCAGCATTCCAACCGCGACCAGGAACGGCTACAACCCCAAAAGCCGAAACTATTTACCGAGATTCCAAACAAGAAAAAGACGTTCAGGACATTCTGAATTCGATTTCTGAAGAGCCAATAAAGCCTGCAATTCCGGTAGTTGCATCAGTCGCAGTTTCACCTCCCTATATAGAGGTGGAGGAAGATGCTGCAGAAGCCATACCTGAAGTGGAAGAAGGCGAAGAAGTATCTGCTCAAGATGAGGAAATTTCGTCACCGGTTGAGGTTGAATCCTTGCCAGAGCCAGAGCCAGAGCCAGAGCCAGAGCCAGAGCCAGAGCCAGAGCCAGAGCCAGAGCCAACCAAGTTAACTGAACCAGTTGTGACTTCCGTTTCAGTAATTGAACCGGTTGTAATAAACGAAGCTGACGTTCGTCCGCGAAAGTCAGCAAAGATTCTGAATGCACTTTCAGATGTGCTGATCACTTTTGCAATCTTCGCCATCATGTTTGCGGCTTACCAAACTGTGTGGTCAATGTATGTCTCGCAGTCAAACATTGCCGAGGCAAAAGCTGAAGTCGAGTTGAAGTGGACCGAAGATCCAGCAGCAGAACCTGAATTACATAAAGGGTTTGCGCTTATCTACATTCCTCGCTTGAAAGATAAGGTTTGGGAACTTCCGATTACCAGAGGTGTAGATCCTGATGATTTGATCTCAGGCCTTGGTCATTACCCAGACAATGCATTACCTGGCGAAAAAGGAAACTTTGCAATGGCAGGGCATCGCGCAACATATAGTGAGCCGCTGGCCAACATCGATCAATTGAGACAAGACGATGAAGTGATTATTCAAACTGCTGGCAATTGGTATGTCTACAAACTCGTTCTGGATGAAATTGTTGAGCCTGACGCAATGTGGGTCCTAGATCCGAACCCTGGCGGAATCGTGAACAAAACTGGTGTTGAGGAAATGATTACCTTAACAACATGTCATCCACGTTGGGGTTCAACTGAACGGTGGATTTGGTGGGGAGTGCTGACTGAAGTTCTGCCTTATGACCAAGTACCGGCGGCAATTGCTGCTGCGCAAGATGGTACCGCTGAACCTGAAGGCGCGGTGCAGTAGATATGTATTCCTGGATTTGGAGCAAGCTGCCAGGTGGAAAGCTTGCCAAGACTTTCATTGCAATTGTGTTACTGGCTGCACTTTCGCTATTTATGTTTACGATCGGTTTTCCAGCAATCGAAGATTTCTTCAACGTTGATCAAACAACTATCACTGAATAGTTAACGATTTCAGTTGCCATTAGATAACTAGTAATCTTGATCTCGGTATCGTGTCCGAGCGGCCGAAGGTGCAACTCTCGAAAAGTTGTGTGCGTGCAAGCGCACCGTGGGTTCAAATCCCACCGATACCGCCATAAATAGAAAATCCCCGTGATGGGGATTTTCTATTTATTTGGAAGTTGTTGTTGGGATTTGGGAGGAGCTTGCGCAGCAAGCGACGGTTCCCACCGGTCTCCCTATTCGGTTCCCACCGAAAGTTATCGATGGTTCTTAAAAAACTCACTCAAGATCGCGCCACACTCATCAGCTAAAACTCCTGATACCACCTCAGGTCGATGTGGCAATCTACGATCACGAACTACATCCCACAGTGATCCAACTGCGCCAGCCTTTTCATCAAAGGCTCCAAATACGATTCGACCAATCCGGGCTTGAACAGCTGCGCCAGCACACATGGTGCAAGGTTCAAGAGTTACAACCAAGGTGTGATCATCTAGTCGCCAAGAACCATTTGCAATCGCAGCCTCACGAAGCGCCACAACTTCAGCGTGACTCATTGGATCGTTATCAGCTTCCCGTGTGTTGAACCCTTGGCCAACCACTTCACCGCTCGGATTCAACACGATCGCGCCAACCGGAACATCTCCCTGTTGCGAAGCTTTCGCAGCAAGGTCGAGCGCTAACCGCATTGCTTCATTGAATTCTGGGCTTGGCATGCCTTCATTGTTTCATCAATATTCTCGACTTTTCACATGTCCAATTCGTTGCTATTCTTTGAGCAGGTCAAGAGTGATAGCGATAAGTCCCGGCTAGCTATCCGACAACCCTTGCAGACCGCGATGGGGTGCCTCCGGATGAGGACCTGGCCACGTAAGTGGCAAGCGCGGGTCCATAACAGGGCCCAACATGGGTGAACAACCGTTG
>JBIIZV010000114.1:0-3635 GCA_044346095.1 Candidatus Nanopelagicales bacterium | reverse complement strand
AAACTGGTGCAGCAACTACGTTAATTGGGTTGTCGATATTTGGTAAAGCCTGCTGAATCTTTCGAATCAAGCCAGCCACTACTTCTGAATCGACAAGATTTGGAAACTGCTCTAAGTAATGCAGCCCACCAAGTAGTGAAGAAGCTTCGAATTCAGAAAGTTTTACTGGTCGATCCAAAGCTTTGGCATCTGACACAAAAATCGAATCGGAGTCTTCAAAGTCAATGTCGACTAATCCCCCGCCTGCTTGCGATGGACCGGTCACAACTAATTGACCGATGAGTTCCAGTGCGTGCTTTTCGGAAATCTCGAAATGAGTAGCAACTTCAGCAAGTGAAGCGCCATTATTAGCAACCAGCCATGGCAGTAACTTGATCAATAACTCGAGATCATTTGCCATAGTTATGCACCGACAGCGTTGTAGTAACTACTCGAGTAACTGAATCATGTAATGACTTTGGAGCCTTTACTCTCGCAACGTCGCATGCGCTAGCAATTAGGCCAACCAGTTGTGATTCATGATGATACGGAATGGTCAACTCGTCCCATTCATCACCAACCTCACAAGCAGTTGCTAACACGCGTAATGACGCTGCTCGACCAGGCTTAACCAAAACCGTGGCAATCGTTGCATCCTTTTCTGAACTCTCCCAACTGTCAGTAATTGTCGACAGATCAAAGTCCTTCGGCATGGGTTCCAAGATATCGTGCTTTGTTTCAACGAGATCGCCAACAATTCGATCAGTTCTAAATGTTCTAACTTCACCTTTTTCTTGATCAAAACCCATCAGGTACCAGTGACCGGAGTGAAGTAGTGCTCGCCAAGGGTCAATGGTTCGCTTAACAACTTCAGATTGATTCAGGCCAACATACTCAAATGTGACAGTCTTGCCACTCGCGATTGCAGCCAGTATCTCTGTGATATGCCTACGACCCTTAGCTAGTGATACTGGAACGGATATGTTTGAGCCTTGCTCTCTGGCGTCAACACTTGAGACTGCCTGTTTTGCAGCTGTACTGAGTTGAGCATTTTGCCAAGCACTAGCAGCCAAAGTTAAGTAGGTTCGCTCCTCAGCTGATAGTGAGATCTCCGGCATTAACCAATCCGAGCGATCGATCCGATATCCCAACACATCATCGTGAAACAGATCTACTGGCTTAGTCTCAACTGGGATTGCCAAGTCTCTAAGCGCGGCTTTGTCTCTCTCAAACATTCTTTCGAATGCCTCGTTTGAGTCGCCATAGCCTGGCACTCGTTCACGAATCTGTTCCCGAGTTAAGGGCGTCTTGGAATTAAGCAAGACAAAGAGCAAGTTGAGCATTCGCTCGGTGCGTGCTCTTGCCATGATTTAGGAAACAGCTAATAGATCGATGATGAAAACTAAAGTTTTACCGGAAAGTCTGTGTCCACTGCCTGCAGGCCCATATGCCATCTCAGGTGGAATAGTTAGTTTGCGTCGGCCACCAACTTTCATTCCCGGAATACCTTCTTGCCAGCCAACGATCAGGCCTTTAAGTCGAAACTCGATTGACTCGCCACGATCCCAGGAAGAATCAAACTGTTCGCCAGTTTCAAAATCGATACCCGCGTAGTGAACAGTTACAGTCTGGCCCGGACCAGCCTCGGTGCCGTCACCAACCTGTATATCCTCAATCACTAAATCAGTTGGTGCTGGACCTTCTGGAAAATCAAATTCTGGCGCCTGCATGTGTTCCTCTATCTACTATTTGATGTCAACTACGTGAATCTTCGTATGGCTTGGGCGATTACTCAAAACTTACTAGGTCAACAACGAAGATCAAGGTTTCGCCAGCCTCAATGCCACTGCCTGGAGGTGGATTGTTGCCGTAACCAAGTTCGGCTGGAATAACTAGTAAGCGTCGACCGCCAACCTGCATTCCAACAAGTCCCTCTTGCCAACCTAAAATTACGTTACCCAACGGGAAGGTAGCAGGTTCGCCGCGTACCCAGGAAGCATCAAACATCTCTCCAGTAGCGCCGCCATACCCGACATAGTGCGCAGTTAAAGTCGCTCCAGCTGGTAGCGGATCGCCTTCGCCAACAATTACGTCAGTAACTTCTAGTTCAGTGACAGGATCACCTGGCGTGATTGCCACAATTGGTTCTGAACCATACTCACCGGTTACTTCGACACTTACTGGTGTGCCAGTTAGGCCCGCTGCATCAGAAGTCTGTGAAGCTGAAGGTGTTGCTTCTTCAGATGAGGCTGAGCAGCCAGTAAGAACGAGTACAGCTGAAATGGCTAATACTGAGGATCGCTTAAACATAACTCAATCCTACATTTAGGAAGTTACGGACTCCTGCATGGTGTCGATTAACTTCTGAACCCGATCGTCAACACTGGCAAACGGGTCTTTGCACAAAACTGTGCGCTGAGATTGGTCATTCATCTTTAAGTGCACCCAATCAACGCTGATATCTTTGCCTGCATCTTGGGCTGCAGCGATGAAATCGCCTCGCAATTTAGCACGAGTAGTCTGCGGTGGCACAGTTTGAGCCGTTAAGATCTCTGAATCTGTCGTGACCCGATTCGCTCGCCCATTCTTCTGAAGCAAGTAGAACAATCCCCTAGTTTGCGTAATGTCGTGATACATCAGATCAAGTTGAGCAATCCGGGGAGAATCCAGCTCCAAGCTGTTCTTTTCGCGGTAGGAATCGACAAGCTGCTTCTTAATAGCCCAATCGATGTCTTGGGCTATCAGAGCATGGTTGCCAGTTTCCACTGCAGTTAATGTTCGCTCCCAGAGCTCCAAGGCAATGTCGTGTTCTCTCGTCATGTTCATATCACCAGTAGCCACATAGGCCTTAACCATCTCAAGGTATGCCCACTGCATTTCGAGTGCAGTCATCGTTGAACCAGAATTCAAAGTGACTGACGCTAGACCTGTGATGTCATGTGATACATCGCGAATCGCTCGAATTGGATTCTCCAGCGTAAAGTCCTTTTTTAGATTTCCAGTTTCAAGCAAGCGCAAAACAAAGTCCATCGAAACAACTTTCAACAAAGTCGTCATCTCGGACATGTTTGAGTCGCCAACGATTACATGTAAGCGTCGGAAGGCTTCAGAATCAGCGTGTGGTTCATCCCGGGTATTTATAATTGGGCGGGATCGAGTTGTAGCACTAGAAACGCCTTCCCACATGTGGTCCGCACGCTGGGAAAGTGAGTAAATAGTTCCTCTTGGCGTCGTTAGAACTTTGCCAGCACCACAAATCAATTGTCGAGTAATCAGAAACGGCAGTAGCGCCTCGATTTGCTCCAGATAATCCTGGCGTCGCTTAATCAAAAAGTTTTCGTGACAGCCATATGAGTTGCCGCCGGAATCTGTGTTGTTCTTGAAAAGATAAATCTCGCCTTCAATGCCCTCTTCTAACAATCGTTCTTGAGCATCAATAATTAGTTCGGCCAAGATTCGCTCGCCGGCTTTATCTTGCACGATCAAGTCATGGAAATCATCACACTCAGCAGTCGCATATTCTGGATGACTACCAACATCTAGATAAAGACGCGCGCCATTTGTCAGAAAAACATTTGAGCTACGGCCCCAAGACACAACACGCTTAAACAGGTAGCGTGCTACTTCATCCGGCGTTAGCCGCCTTTGGCCTTGGA
>JBIIZV010000113.1:0-3638 GCA_044346095.1 Candidatus Nanopelagicales bacterium | reverse complement strand
CCACTTCGTTATCCGATGACGGTGACTTAGGCGAAGGTCGCCGCGCTGGAAATATCGGAATGTCTCTAACCTGGCTTGGAACGCTACTGCTTGGCATGGCAATTCTGTTTCGTGGACTTTCGGCTGGCCGAGTCCCAATGGGAAATATGTATGAGTTCTCTCTCGCAGCCGGCTTCGCAGTGTCACTGACTTACTGCTTGATGTCGATCTCTCGCGACTTGCGTTGGCTCGGTGTTTTTATCACTGTCCCTGTGCTGCTTGATCTGGGTCTTGCTCTAACTGTTCTTTACGCCGAAAGTTCACAACTAGTTCCAGCGCTTAACTCTTATTGGTTAGCGATTCACGTCTCGGCTGCAGTTGTGTGTTTTGGTGCCTTCACAATTGGTGCGGCACTTTCTGGTTTGTATCTTGTGGCGCAATCTGCCGAGGATCGAGTTGCTGCAGGCAAAGAACCAGGTCGCAGCGCCGCGATTGCGCAGCGCATTCCGTCAGCAGACCGCCTGGACTTAATGTCATACCGAATTCACGCTTTCATGTTTCCAATCTGGACCTTCGCAGTTATCGCTGGCGCAATTTGGGCGGAAGCCGCTTGGGGTCGTTATTGGGGCTGGGATCCAAAAGAAACTTGGGCCTTCATTACTTGGGTTATCTATGCGGCTTACTTGCATGCTCGAGCAACTGCAGGTTGGCGTGGCAAAAAAGCTGCATATGTGGCAATTGCGGGATACGCTACGATTTTGTTCAACTACTTTGTTGTGAACATTTTTGTGCAAGGCCTGCATTCATACTCAGGCCTCTAAGGATCAATTAGCGCTTCGGTGAAAGATCGCGCAAGAAACTTGGGTCGTCATCCGGAGCAAAGACGTCGTCATCGCCACGTCCCCAGCCGCGACCATTTGTGCGACCAAACAAAATCCATAGCAATGGACCAATCACTGGAATTAAGACAATGATTGCAACCCAAACCAATTTCGGTAGCGCTTTTGGATTTGGTGTTTGTAGACAATCGGCAAGGGCATAGACCGATAGACCGATTACTAAAACCGTTAAAACAAAGCGAGGCATAGTTAGATCGTAAGTCAGAATTCGAAAGTTCGCGAACAGACATAAACTAAAGAAGTGAACCCATTCATTTCTTACACCCTGGCCCGTCTCGGATTACTAGCAGTTACCTTGGGTATCGGTTATCTGCTTGGCCTGCGCGGTCCAGTGCTAATCATTGTGGGGTTCTTGGTTTCAGGGTTGATATCTCTAGTGCTTCTAAACAGTCAAAGATCACAACTAGGCGGTCGAATTTCTGGATACTTTTCTGGAATCAACCAAAAGCTAGATGCAAATACTCGTAAAGAAGATTTTGACGAGTAGTTTTACATTCCGTTTGGTGACAACCAAATCGCAACGGAAAGCATGCCAGCGAAAAGTAAAAGCATGCGGGCGGTATCGCCGAGTACTGGAATCAAATCAGGACCAGTAGCGCCATTACGAACTGCTTGTAGTGGACGTCTAGCACTCAAGATTGCGAACAATCCAATGAAGGCACTCTCAGGTCCGGTTTCAGAAAAGTTCATGGCAAGTGGCATAAAGAATCCCACCAAGATGCAAGCGCGATAAAGCTCACGAGTTTTTGCATCACCTAATCGAACTGCCAAAGTTCGTTTTCCAGACAGTTCATCAGTTGGGATGTCACGCAAGTTGTTTGCAACCAAAATTGCAGTTGATAGTGCGCCACAGGCAACACCACCAAGTAACGCCAAAACAGTAACCTGACCGGTTTGGCTTGCGCTGGTTCCAGCAACTGCGACTAAGCCAAAGAACACGAAGACAAATAGTTCTCCGTAGCCGGCGTAGCCATAAGGCTTAGATCCTCCGGTGTAAAACCAAGCAGCAGCAATTGCGGCAATTCCGATTGGAATCAATATCCAAACCTGACTTAACAAAACCATGCCAAGTCCAGCCAGCGCACTAATTCCAAATGAAATAAATGCAGCACGCTTAACTTCTTCAGGAGTCGCCAGCTTCTGTCCAACAAGACGAACTGGCCCTACGCGATTTTCGTCAGTGCCGCGGATGCCATCGCTGTAATCATTTGCATAGTTGACGCCAACTTGAAGCGACAGACTTACAACTAGAGCAAGTAGTGCGATCAGTGGTCGAAAGGATCCTTCAAATTCGGCAATTGAGGTTCCAATCAAAACTGGAGCAACTGCAGCCGGCAAAGTTTTGGTTCGTGCGCCATCAATCCATTGCGTACGGGTGGCCATGAAGATCCTTAATGATTTGTTCCTGGGTGTGGAAACAGCTTCTGTGTCATGTCGTTTGCAGCTTGCATTCGTAAACTTATCCGATCGATTTTTCCAGAATCGAGCATGGGTAGTGAAGATACAAATTGCACAGTTCGAGGAACTGCTGCTCTACCAATTTGATCACGAATAGTGCCCTGTATTTCGGATGTCAAACCTGAAGAATCAGAAATATGGTTTCGAGTTACGACGTATGCAATTGGAATCGATCCCCATAACTCATCTTGTAAATCAATAACTGCAACATCTTCAATTGCTGGGTGATGTCGAATCAACGACTCAATAGCGCTCAATGCAACGTTCACACCACCAACAGTTACAACATCATCCAAGCGGCCCAAGATATGCAACAGGCCACTTGAGTCGAGTTTCCCGACATCGTGAGTTTGAACTTGCCCTGAAATAAAACTGACTGCATCTAGATCTGGCCGCAGACGGTAGCCACTTGCAGCTACTGCTCCAGAAATCGTTACGCGACCAGGTTCAACATCATCTTTCGTGCCAAGTGAAATATTCACGCCATCAAGCGGGCGACCATCAAACACGCAACCACCACATGTTTCGGTCATGCCGTAAGAGATGGAAACTTTGATTCCAAGTTCGCGCATTTTGTTTAACATCGGCTGCGGTGTTGCAGCAGCCCCACTTAGCACTAAGTCATAGGACTGCAGTGCTTCAATTCCTACACTGCCAGATTCAATTAATCGAGCAATCTGGGTTGGGACTAAAGACACCATGAGCGCTCGGCCATCTTTATTGCTTTCCCGCACAGCTCGCATTGTTGTGGCAGCAAATGCAGCAGCTTCGAAAGTTCGCGCACCGCCGACGCTTGGATCAATTTCAAATGGGCTGTTGTGAAACCAAGATCTAACCAAAACCATGACTCCAGCGATTCGATGAGCCGGCATAGAGACCACCCAGCGATTATTTGTACCGAATCGATTTCCGAAAGCTGTCGCAGAAGCTGACAATGCTTGCTGACTTAGTAAGACACCTCTTGGCGTGCCGGTTGACCCGGAAGTTGCGCACACGATTGCAATGTCATTGGATTCGAGTGGAAATTTTGGATCGTCTGGGCGAAGCGCTTTCATAGTCTGAGTCACAACGAATTCAGGGGAGTCAGCCATCGGTGCAATTGCCGGGCCTGAACCATCAAGGGCTGGGCCAATAACTGAGGAAAGTTTCAAAACTCCACCCATGCCAGGGGGAACCGTCACCGCAGTCAGCGCCCGCGGATTCTGGCCTTTTCTGGATGTGTCAGATTGCGTCATCGAGACTAGCCTAGAGCGAAGAACTATTCCTCAAGATTTTCCTAAGGTTTGTTATGGATACCCGAAC
>JBIIZV010000188.1:0-3639 GCA_044346095.1 Candidatus Nanopelagicales bacterium | reverse complement strand
TGTTGATTCGGCGAGCCTGACCTTAACTCCTGGTGTTGCGTCTGCTTCGACTTCAACTGTCGTGATTTCTGATAGCACCCTGATTGCAAATGGTTCGTCAACAGCTACGGTTACGGTTCGACTAAGAGATGCTCAAACTAACTCTTTGGTCGCAAGCGGTGGAACTGTAGCGATAACCGTTGCAACTGGTGGTGGATCTATCTCGGCTGTTACCAACAACAATGATGGAACTTACACGGCCACCTACACATCGGGAACTGTTGTTGGCACTAGGACCATCTCCGCATCGGTTAACTCGGAGTCCCTAACTGACACTGAACAAGTAACACTTGTACCAGGACCGGCTACAAAGCTTCGGATAACTCAGCAACCAACTGGAACTTCGAGTGGAACTGCACTTGGAACGCAACCAATAGTTGAAATCACTGACGCATTCAATAACCGAGTAACTGGCGATAGCTCAACTCAAGTTACGGCAGCAATTAGTTCCGGTACCGGTGGCACACTAGGTGGAACTCGCACAGTAACGGCGGCGCTAGGTCTAGCAACCTTTACTGATGTGACATTGGCTGGCTTAGTTTCGCAGTCTTACAAACTAACCTTCAGTTCTGGCAGCCTGACAGTGATTGAATCATCTGCCATCTCGGTAACGCCAGGTGTTGCTGTGGCAAGCACATCTACAATTTCTGCGTCCAGCACTTCCATAACTGCAAATGGTTCGACAACTTCCGTCATCACGGTTCAGCTAAAGGATGCTCAAGGTAACTCACTAACAACCAGTGGTGGCTCTGTTGGAATGCGAATTGCTTCAGGAACCGGAACGCTTGATTCAGTAAGCAATGTGGGCAACGGAACCTACACATCTACTTACACTTCAAGTCAGGTTACTGGCGCAATTGAAATTCGCGCGAGCCTTGGTGATGTTGAACTTACCGAGATTCAAAACCTAACGCTGACACCTGGGGCCGCTACCAAGTTAGCGATTTACCAAGCGCCGATATCCCAGCGAAGTGGTGAAGTGCTTTCCACGCAACCAAAGATCTCGGTTCAGGATCAGTTTGGAAACGTAGTCACGGGTGATTCAGGACGCGTCGTAACTGTTGCTATCACTGCTGGAAATGGCGGCTCACTTGATGGCACCTTAACGGCAAGCACAGTAAATGGAATTGCAACATTCACAAACGTAGTTCTTGCAGGTATTACAACGAGTAATTATGTTCTGAGCTTCACTACGCCGAACCTAACCAGCGTGAACTCCGGCGTGCTTACGGTTTCAAGTGGTTCTGCGCAAGTAACAACTTCAACCTTTGGAGTATCGGCTTCTTCAATAGTTGCAAACGGCGTAACTACTTCGGTGGTAACAGTCACGATTCGCGATGCTAAAGAAAATGCCTTGACCGCTTCGGCTGGAACCGTAGAAATGTTTGTAACCGCTGGACACCAGGGGACAATTGGCAACGTTCTAAACAATGGCGATGGAACTTACACTGCGACTTACACTTCTGGAACGCTGGTAAGCAACTCAACAATCACGGCCAAACTCAATGGAGTTGCTTTAACTCAGAGCGCAACCATTTCACTAACCGCCGGACCTGCAACGCAACTAGCTATCGCAACTCAGCCAGTTGGCTCAGCAAGTGCCACGGCATTGTCACAGCAACCAGTAATACATTTACTGGATGCGTTTGGAAACCATGCGATTCAAGATTCCACAACTTCAGTAACTGCAGCGATCAACTCTGGAAGTTTTGGATCACTTAGTGGCACCACAATTAAGCAAGCATCACAAGGTGTAGTCACATTTACTGACCTAAGTCTGGCTGGCCGTGTTTCTGAGAATTACAAACTTCGATTTAGCTCAGGTTCATTGGTTGTTGCTGATTCCAACAATGTGACAGTAACACCTGGCGCGCCATCGACTGCAACTTCTCTAGTTTCAAGTGCGGTCACAAGTTTGGTTGCCGAAACAACCAATACAACAACGGTCACGATCACACTGAAGGATGCACAAGGCAACTTATTGACCACAGGTGGTGCCACAGTTGGACTTGCAGTCTCGCCAGTGACAAGCGGATTCACAGACTTAGGCAATGTTGGTTCGGTTACAGATAGAAGCAACGGAACTTACACCGCAACTTACACCGCTGGAACCAGAGTCCAGTCAGTTCGATTCAGTGCAACATTGGGTGGAGCCGCGATTACAGATACTTCACAGCTTTCGTTGACGCACGGAGCTGCCTATCAAATTGCAGTCCAGACCAATCCTGTTGGCGGGGCTTCTGGATCCCAGTTAACAACTCAGCCAGTAGTTATTGTTCAAGATCGCCATGGCAATACCGTGACGAGTGACAACGGAACTGTAATCACAGCTGCACTGGGTGGCTTCCAAAACACTGGAACCTTGAGTGGCACTAGAACCGCTGTTACTTCCAATGGTCAAGCAGCCTTTGCTGGCATTGTGATGTCCGGTCGGATTAACACGCAGTATGTATTGGCATTCACCTCTTCTGGTCTAGTTGCTGTGAATTCGGCTAACTACACAATTTCGCAGGGTCCTACCAACGTAACTAACTCAGCTATCGAGACAGATGCAGCAGCAATAGTTGCAAACGGAACATCAACTACCGTCATCACAGTTTCCATTAAGGACACCGAAGGTAACGTCGTTGCGGCCAGCGCCGGAACCGTCGCATTAACCGTTGCTCAAGGCACTGGAAGTTTGAGTACTGTCGTTGACAACAACAATGGAACTTACACATCAACCTTCACGGCTGGAACTGTCTCGGGTACGGCTCAAATTATTGGAACCCTTAACGGTTCCGCACTTGGTGGCAGTGCGTCAATCATTCTGACTTCAGGTCCGGCTGAGAATGCTCAGATTCTGATCGCGCCAGGCTCATCAGCCAGCGGCGCCCTATTGAATCCACAACCACAGATTGTGATTAAGGATGTTAACGGCAACACAGTAACTTCAGACAGTTCAACGGTTGTAACTCTGTCGCTCAAGTCTGGAGATTCAGGAACGCTTGCAGGAACTCTCACTGCAACTGCAAGCAGCGGTATTGCACAATTCAGCAACGTAACACTGTCTGGTTTGGTTGGCACAAACTATGTGTTGGAATTTGATCCAAATACTTCTGGGGTTCGTTCGATTGATTCAGCAGCAGTTAATCTAACTCCGGGAACACCAACGCAACTTGTGCTAACAACCCCTGCAGCAACAGCTAACTCCGGTCAAGCATTTTTATCTCAGCCAGTTCTGACTGCAAAAGATGCGCAGGGCAACGTTGCAACCAACTTCACTGCGGATGTGACCGCATCTGTAAGTGGTGCAACGTTGCAGGGCTCAATCACCAAGTCACTTAGCAACGGTGTTGCCACCTTTACCGACCTTGGAATGTTTGGCACTGCGAATGCCAGTTACCAAGTCACTTACGCAACTACTGCTTTGAATCTTTCAGCTAATCAAAGTTTGCTTTTGAATCCAGGCTCAGCGAATAACTTACTTATTGTTTCTCAGCCAACTACCGAAATGAATGGTCGAGCATTTGTTACTCAGCCAGTTATTCAAATACGGGACGCACAAAACAATGCAATTGTGACTAACACCCCAGTCAGTGTCGTGGCAAGCATCAATAC
>JBIIZV010000014.1:0-12124 GCA_044346095.1 Candidatus Nanopelagicales bacterium | reverse complement strand
TCGCGGTGGGCGCGGTGCAGATGTAAATGGGTTGTTACCAGGACGAGGACCGCCTGGTCGAGGACCTGGTGTTGCGCCAGCTGTTGGACTTGCCGGTGCTGCAGGTGCATCGCTGATTGGAGCTGCAGAAGTTGGAGTCTGCGTAGGTGCATCGCTGACTAGTTCCTGAGTTGAAACTTCTGTAGGCGTGGGGGCTTCAACCGGAGCGGCATCAACTGGAGCTGCAGCTTTTTTAGCAGGGGCTTTCTTTGCAGGTGCAGGAGCTTTAGCTGCTGCTTCTTTTAATTCAGGAAACTTGTCATGCAAACGACGAATAACGGGAGCTTCGACAGTCGACGATGCCGACTTGACGTACTCACCAACTTCTTCAAGTTTTGAAATGATGTCTTTGCTTTCGACGCCTAGCGCCTTTGCAAGCTCATACACTCGGACCTTGGACACGATTCTCCAGTCTGGTCCGAGGTCTAATTAATAGATCCGAACCGTCTCTTGTTTTTGCGCGCTCATTTCTGAGCACTCTGCTTCTTGATGCCCATTAGATGAGCACCTTGCCTGTTGGCGTTCATAACTAGAACGCAAGCCTGGCGTTGAACATAAACACTCCCGTTTTCAGCGGTAGTTAACGGATACTTGTAGCAAGTTAATCAAGTTTTGGGCTTGAAAACTCTAAATTCCGACCTAAGAGGCAGGGATCAAAAGCAACTTGCTTCGCCTAGTCTAGCCCAAATTGGAGAAGCTCAATATCCATGCGGTTTTCGAAAGCTTTTGTCCCTGATTGGTCTTTAGCCTTCTGTGGCCATATCTGACTTAATGTCGATCTTGGCTCCAGTCAATCGCGCAGCCAATCTGGCATTTTGCCCTTCGCGGCCGATTGCAAGGCTTAGCTGAAAATCTGGAACCACAACTCTGACAATTCGATTCTCTTCATCTAGCAATGTTGACGAGATAACTTTTGCAGGAGACAACGCATGCTTCACATAAAGCGCTAAGTCATCGCTGTAGTCGACTATGTCAATCTTTTCGCCACCAAGTTCACTCATCACAGCGCGCACTCGACCACCAAGTGGGCCTATGCAGGCACCCTTGGGATTAACACTTGCAGCTTTTGTGGACACTGCGATCTTCGTTCGGTGTCCAGCTTCGCGAGCCAAACCTTCAATCACAACTGTGCCATCTGCAATTTCCGGAACTTCGAACTTGAACAGTTCTTCAACTAACTTCGGATGAGATCTCGACAACGTGATGACTGGACCTTTAGGTCCCATCTTCACTGCAACTACGTAACACCTGATGCGAGTTCCGTGCGAATAGTCTTCACCTGGAACTGTTTCTTCTGGAGGTAGGACGCCTTCAACTTTTCCTAAGTTAACAAAAACAAGTTGGCGATCACTTCCTTGCTGGATTACCCCAGAAACAATATCGCCTTCCTTGGCTTGAAACTCAGTAACCGTCGCATCATCATCAGCAGCTTTGAGTCTTTGAGTGATTACGCCACGCGCGAGCGAAGCTGCAACTCGACCGAAGCCTTCAGGAGTTGCCTCGAACTCACCAATCTTTTCGCCCTCATCATTGAGTTCATCCGCAATCACCAAGACATGTCCCGTAGTGCGATCTAGTTCGACGCGTGCGCTCTCATGAGCACCTGGCGAGTGTAAGTATGCAACTAGTAATGCCTGTTCAATTGCATCGACAACATAATCCAAGGAAAGCCCACGCTCACGGGTTAAACCCTTCAGGGCAGAAACATCAATATCCATGAATTGCTCTCCTACTCTGTCTCGGAATCGGGATCGTCAGATAATGAGTCTGTTTCAACATCCTCTTTTGGCATTTTCTTGAATTCAACTTCGATATGTGCTCGCGATATTTCTTTAATACTTAGTGTTCTAAGTTTTCCTTTTATGTCGAGAGTGACATCTGGATCATTGAACTCAACAATTCTTCCAGCTGCGTTTATTGCATCGCCAGCAACATTTACCAAGCGTCCAACATTTCTTGCCCAGTGGACTGGCTTAGTTAGCGGCTTAGTAACGCCACGTGTTCCTACTTCTAGAACGTAAGGTTCATTGCCCATGGCATTGGAGTTATCAAGGAACTCTGATATTGCGCGAGAAACCTCTGCTACTTCATCAAGGTTTACTCCGCTGTCACCATCGATAGTGACGTCAAGGATTCTTTGTCCACCAGATTTAGTGATTTCGATGTCATCCAAATCGAATGAGAATGCGCTTACAACAGGATCCAGCAATTCAGCGAGTTCAGAAACTGGAATCATTGTCTTGCCTTTTCAATTTGGTGGAACAGTTATGGTTCTATCGTAGTCCGTTGCGACAGGCTTTTAAATACCCAAACGCGGACATACAAATCCCAAAGATTCGCACTGGTTGCCTGAACAATACATATGTGGACAGATTGGTTGCAACGACTTCATTAATGCTTAGTCGACGAACTTTCCTAGCTGGTATCGGTTCAACTGCCGTGCTGGTAAGTGCCTGTGGCGTTAAATCAGGAGCTTCGGCATCCGATCCAGTAGCGGCAGCGATTGAAGGAATTGTTCAATCGAAACAGGGCTTGATTGCTGATGCAACTAGTCTGCTGTCACGTGAACAAAGTCTGAGTGCTTCGCTACAAGTAGTAATTGATCAGAATTTGATTCACATTGAGGCATTGACTCCTCATCTTCCTGCTAGTTTCTCAGCTGGAGCTACTGCGCCCGCGGAGCAAGAGGTAGATCTTCCAGCCCTTACAACCAGGTGCGCGGTCTTTTCCAGCAACAACCTGGGCTTGGCAAGCAACTTGCCTGACGCCGAGTTATCTAGATTGTTGGCACTTATTGCTGGATCTGAAATACAACACCATGCCTTGCTAACGGGATTGATCGTATGAGCAACTTAGTTATTGATGAGCGCACTGCACTGGAAGATCTTCTTACCAGTTGTTTCGGAGCGATCTATGCTTACGGTGTTATTGGTGCTTACCTATCTGACCCAGATGAAGCATTGAATGCCATGGCTTCATTTCGAATTCATCGTGATGAACTTCTAGCTAGCTTTGCCGAACTTGGTTATGCCGCACCACCTGCCAGCGCTGCTTATTCAATAGAAACCCAAATAATCGATGAGCCAAGTGCTAAAGCTGCCGCAGCCCTGCTAGAAGAATCCTGCGTTGCGCACTGGGCAAATGCCCTCTTCTATTTACCAAATCAGATTAAACAACGAGAGTCTGAGTTCTTGCAGGCTTGCGCCATTCGATCATTTAGCTGGTCCGGCATTGCTAAGGCTTTCAGTGCAACGGCCTAAAGTCTTTAAATTGTAATAATCAATCGGATTACCAGAGCTGCTAACACAAGCAAAAATGTGTAACGAACAAATGAGCTGCCTCGATCAAGTGCAGTTCTGGCTCCAAGATAACCGCCAAGTAAGTTTGCTGGCGCCATTAAAGCTGCAACTAGCCAAATAACATGTCCGCCGGGAATAAAGATAATCAATGCAGCAAAGTTTGTGGCTACATTTACAAACTTTGCAATCGCAGATGCGCCCAAGAAACTAGTTCCGATAAAGCTAACTAATGCGAACAGTAAGAACATTCCTGTTCCGGGACCGATCAAGCCATCATAGAAGCCGATTACTAACCCAATAAGTGGCGCAGCTACTGGAGATACTTTTCGACTTGTTTCTAGCTTTCCAAAGTCTGGACGCAAGACAGTAAACGTGCCAACTGCGATCAAGATGATCAAAATAATCGGCTCAAAGACATCTCGAGAAATATTTGTGGCTAGCAATGCTCCACAAACAGAGCCAACAAATGCCGCCGTCATCATCGGAATCAATTGCTTGGAGTCAACTTGAATCTTTTTGCGATATGTATTTGCTGCGGTACTGGTGCCTACAATTGAGACAGCTTTATTGGTTCCCAGAATGCTTGCTAAGGGTGCTGTGGGGAATGTCCAAAGCAAGACTGGCAATTGAATCAACCCACCACCGCCTGCAACGGCATCGACAAATCCCGCAAGAAAAGCTGCGGCAACACAAATTAGAACTATCCATAGTGAGATCTCGACTAATTGCCCAGACATCACTACTGATTACTCCAACCCATAACGACATCCATAACGTCGCCAAGTCTCTGAACCGTTGCATCTGGCGTAATTCCTAAGTCGGAAGACTGTGATGCTGGAATGTTTGAATGCGGAATCCAAATTCCTTTCATCCCTATTGATTGCGCACCATGAATGTCATCAAAAAGTCGGTCTCCAACAAAAGCAGCTGATTCAGGTTCGACATCAAGGTTGTAAAGCACGTCAGCAAAAACTGATCTGTGTGGCTTTCCAGCCGGGGTCTCGCTTGTAAAAAGAAGGTAATCGAATAAGTGAAGTACGCCATCTCGTTCCAGAACTTCCTCATGATGTCTGCGCGGCCACATCGTGTTGGACAGAACGGCGGTTTTAATCCCTCGTCCCCGAAGGCCTTCAAGAAGTTCGATTGCATCGGGGTCGGTGTAAGTGTGAGGATCCCAGCCGCGTAAATACTTTTCTAATGCTTCAAAGTGCAACGAACTCGAGGTGTCTACGCCAGCGTCATGAAATAACTCGTCGAGAACACCAGTTCCTACTTCGCCATTAGTTTCAAATTGCCTGGACCAACGAGCTTGCTCACCATGATTCAAGATTTCAGCTAGTTGTTGCGCATTTTCCGGATCGTAAATGTTCGAATATGCAAGCCATA
Organism: Candidatus Nanopelagicales bacterium; assembly: GCA_044346095.1. Taxonomy (GTDB): domain Bacteria; phylum Actinomycetota; class Actinomycetes; order S36-B12; family UBA5976; genus UBA5976. Next base: position 7,400 of record JBIIZV010000014.1, on the reverse strand, counting down.
GTTCAGTTAAGTCAACGTTGTGCCATGGAGTTAACGTGCCACCCCAGTCGAAAACCACAGCCTTGATTGTCATGACTGTTACTTCTTAGTAACTAACGAAACAACCTCTGAAACAAAATCTGCGACTGGGATAAGGGCTTGATCACCAGATTTGCGGTCCCGAAGTTCGATTACGCCATCGGCCAGACCCTTGCCCACGACAGCAATCGTTGGAATTCCAAGCAGTTCGGAATCATTGAATTTAACGCCAGGTGAGACGCCTCTGCGATCATCGAATAGAACTCGGACGCCGGTAGCTTCTAGTTCCTCACTCAACTTAAGTGCAACATCAAATGGTTCATCGTCTCTACCTGTTGCAATGATGTGTATGTCAGCTGGCGCTACTTCCCTAGGCCAGATCAGTCCTTTCTCATCGTGAGACTGCTCTGCGATAGTTGCAACTGCCCGGGAAACACCAATTCCATATGAACCCATAGTCACAGTGACGAGTTCGCCATTTTCATCAAGAACCTTTAAGTCCAGAGCTTCTGCATATTTTCTACCCAATTGGAAAATATGGCCGATCTCGATACCGCGTGCAATGGTCACTTCACTTTCACAATTTGAACATCCATCGCCTTGGCGAACTTCGGCTGCTTCAATCACGCCATCCCATGAAAAGTCGCGACCTGCTACTAAGTCATAAACATGGTTACCGCGCTTGTTTGCGCCAGTTATCCAACGTGAACCCTTAACAACCCGAGGATCAACTAAGTACTGGATGCCTGATTTAGATTTCAGCCCAAGAACTTCAGGTCCGATATAGCCCTTGACTAGAGCTGGATGCTTTTTGAAATCTTCTTCTTCAAATGCCTCAATCGAGACTGGGTGAAGCGCTGCTTCAACTCGCTTTAGATCAACTTCTCGATCGCCTGGCAGACCAATGACTAATGGAGTGCGGCTTCCGGCAAGATCAACTTGCATGACAACAACATTCTTTAAAGTGTCACCTGCATGCCAATCTCGATCAGATCTGCGTAATTCTGCTCTGGCATTTGAAACTTCTACTAATGATGCAATCGTTGGAGTATCTGGAGTGTCTTCAACGTGAGCTGCTGGAATGCCTGAGGCATCAATCTCTGCTGGAACCCGTGTGACGATGGCCTCAACGTTTGCTGCTAATCCACAATTTGGGCACTTAACATAAGTGTCCTCGCCGCTTTCGCAAGTTGCCAGGAATTCTTCACTCTTAGAGCCACCCATGGCACCAGACATTGCTGAAACAATTTCGTAATCCATGCCAAGTCTGTCGAATGTCTTGATGTAGGAATCACGATGACGTTGATATGAGATGTCTAAGCCAGCATCAGTTACGTCGAAGGAATAAGAATCCTTCATAACGAACTCTCGAGCTCGCAGAATTCCAGCACGTGGTCGGGCTTCATCACGATACTTAATCTGAATGTGGTAAATGCAAAGAGGTAAATCTTTGTATGACGAGTACTCACCCTTGACCATGAGCGTAAACATTTCCTCATGGGTTGGTCCTAGTAAGTAATCGGCTTTCTTACGATCCTGCAATCTAAACAAATTGTCGCCATATTCATTCCAACGCCCGGTCTTTTCGTAAGGCTCGCGCGGCAACAACGCTGGGAAGTGAACTTCTTGAAATCCAGCGCTATCCATTTCTTCCCGAACAATGCGCTCGACATTTCGATAAACCAAATATCCAAGTGGCAACCAGGACCAAATGCCTGGCCCAACTCGACGAACATATCCACCACGAACCAAAAGACGGTGACTAGGTACTTCGGCATCCGCTGGATCCTCGCGTAAAGTCCGCAAGAACAGGGTTGACATGCGTAGCACTAGCACTCCTCGGGTTCAAATGAATAGTGCCTCAATCGTACAGAAGAACTAGGTTCAATTTGAGTTGCCTTGGACCCGGAAGCAAGAGTCCGATTAGGCAGGCAGGTTTAACTAAACAGCACTGTCGCAAAGGTATCGACTTGCTCAAAGCCAACGGTTCTATATGTTTTCAATGCCACCTCGTTGTAGTCATTGACGTACAGCGAAACGACGGGAGCCAAATCATCTAGCACTGACTTGACGACAGCAGCCATCGCTGGCGCCGCAATACCTCTACCCCGATACTCGGGCTTGACCCAGACTCCCTGGATTTGAGCAACGCCTGCCCCCACGGTTCCAACCTCAGCCTTGAAAACCAATTCCGAACCCAAGTACTTAACAAAAGAACGTCGACTAGAAACCAATTCAGAAATTCGATTTCTATATGCGTTGCCGCCACCGTTAAGCGTTGGGCTGATGCCAACCTCTTCGGTGAACATAGCGATGCAGGCTGGAAGTAACTCATCTAGATCTGAGAGATTTGAATACCTGACGTCGTGGTCAAGTGGCAGTAGCGAGTTGTTTCGCATAGTCAACACTGGTTGATTAGCTCGCACATCCCGAGCAGGTCCCCAACTTCCGGAAACTTTGGACCATAGGTCTAGAACTTCCTCAGCTGGGCCCACTATTGATGAGCTACGCCTACCGCTGCGATTGAGAACCGTGGCAAATTCTTGTCGTGAAATCAAAGAAGTATTAACTGGAACTATATTCGCGCCAGTCATAAGTATTGACTTTAGTTTTCCATCATCAAAGTATCCAAGTAAATCTGGATAACTAGGTCGGAATCTACTTTGCTTAGTTTGCTCGAGTCGTGAAGCCAGAAAACAATGTCGCACTGGATCTTGTTCGATCAGATTCTTTACTAGTTCGATTGACTGCGCATCAAGTGCACGTATTTCGTGTGCCATAACAGTTGTGAATTAGTTAACGGAAACGATAGGTGCGCCTTCAGAATCCATACTCTCGGCTAGCTTCATTGCTTCTTCAATTAAGGTTTCCACAATTTGAGCTTCTGGGACGGTCTTTATTACCTCACCCTTAACGAAAATCTGTCCCTTGCCATTTCCGCTGGCAACTCCAAGGTCTGCTTCACGTGCTTCGCCAGGACCGTTGACTACACAACCCATAACTGCAACTCGCAATGGAACTTCAAGTCCTTCTAGTCCAGCTGTTACCTGTTCGGCAAGCGTGTAAACATCAACTTGAGCGCGACCACATGAAGGGCAACTTACAATCTCGAGTCCTCGCTGCTTTAGGTTTAGTGATTCAAGAATTTGGTTTGCAACTTTTACTTCTTCAACTGGTGGAGCAGAAAGCGAAACACGAATCGTGTCTCCAATACCATCAGCTAGCAAGGAGCCAAATGCCACAGCAGACTTGATGGTTCCTTGGAACAACGGACCAGCTTCTGTTACGCCAAGGTGTAATGGGTAGTCAGATTGCGCAGCCAACAAACGATATGCCTGAACCATAATGACTGGGTCATGGTGTTTGACCGAAATCTTAATGTCTCCAAAACCGTGCTCTTCAAACAATGAAGCTTCCCAAAGCGCTGATTCAACCAATGCTTCTGGTGTTGCCTTGCCGTACTTCTCGAGTAACCGCTTATCAAGTGAACCAGCATTAACACCAATGCGAATTGGAATGCCAGCATCGCCTGCAGCTTTAGCAATTTCTTTAACCTTGTCATCAAACTGCTTTATGTTTCCTGGGTTCACTCGAACGCCAGCAACGCCTGCATCAATTGCCGCAAAAACATACTTAGGTTGGAAATGAATATCTGCAACAACAGGAATGCTGGACTTCTTTGCAATCTGTGGCAATGCGTCAGCATCATCTTGACTTGGCACAGCTACGCGAACTATTTGGCAACCAGCTGCGGTTAGCTCTGCAATCTGTTGCAAAGTGCTGTTTACATCAGCAGTCAGAGTTGTTGCCATTGACTGGATGCTGATTGGGGCATCGCCACCAACCAGAATCGGGTGTGTGCTGTGACGAAGCGTGATCTGACGACTCTTTCGACGTGGAGCTAACACTGGAGGCGGTAATGCCGGAAGGCCAAGGTTGATCGTCATGTCTTCTATTATCCGCCACTTTCAGGACATTTGCCTTACCAGGGTGACCCTGGCTTCTAGTAACTAGAAAACAATCGGCTTAATAATGTCTGCCAAGATAACGATTGCCGACATTGCCAGCAAAACTAGCGACATTGCGTAAGCGACCGGCAGCATTTTCGCGGTATCGACTGGGCCAGGTAGCGGCTTGCGACGCACTCGGGCAATTTGCCTGCGAGCCCCTTCGTAGAGAGCGCCAGCAATGTGGCCACCGTCTAAAGGCAGAATCGGAACCATGTTGAATACAAACAAAAACAGGTTTACCGATGCCAGCAACGTGATCAAATCTCCAGCTTTATAGATGGTTGGAACTTCTTCACTGCTAGCTATCTGGCCACTAATTCGTCCAATGCCAACAACACTTACTGGGCCCTCTGGATCTCTAGGCGCTTCGGTGAATAAGTCACCGGCTAATCCAAAGACTCTGGCTGGGAATTCCATTAACGCAGCGATACTAGATGCGGTGACGGTTGCCATAAATCCTGGGACTTCGGAAACTGGTGATTGTTCTAGTTCAAAACTTGGCGTAACTCCCAAGAATCCGCGAATTGTAAATTCGCCAGTTGCATCGCCGTTATCGCCGAACACTGGCGACTCAAGCGCAGCCACTTCTACATTCTTGGTTATCGTTTCGCCCGATGAAGTTAGGTAAGTTACGTCAACAACATTTCCGGCTTGATCGCCAAGTGCAGCTCCCAAATCTTCCCAAGCTGAAATCTCAACTCCATTTACTGTGAGCAATTTATCGCCAGCGGCTAAACCGATTTCGGAAGCGGGAGTGCTTTCGCCACCTTCACAAGTGCCGCTTGTTGACGCAATTCCATTTGGATTGGCGCTAGTTGGTACGCAAGCAACTACATCACTAACTGTTGTTGAGACAACAGGACGGCCGATGACGCTTAATGAGATGGTGAAGAGGATTGTGGCAATAACCAAGTTCATAAACGGTCCGCCAAACATAACCGTTAACTTTTTAGGAACACTTAAGCGGTAAAAAGTTCGAGGCTCATCTTCAGGAGTGATCTCAGCAAGGACTTCTTCTCGAGCCGCCTCAACCATCTGCCCCATACGGCCGAGCTTTTCTGGATCCTGCACACCTTTAGGGTTTGGTGGGAACATTCCAATCATTCGGATGTAACCACCCAATGGAATGCCTTTTAATCCGTATTCAGTTTCACCTTTTACTTTTGACCAAAGAGTAGGTCCAAAGCCCACCATGTATTGCGGAACTTTTACACCAAACTTTTTTGCTGGCGCCATGTGCCCAAGTTCGTGCAGTGCAATCGATAAAAGTAATCCAATTGCAAAGATTAGGATTCCGATCAGGGTCAGCATTTAGTTGTCCTATTTCTTGGAATCAAGTAATTCACGACCATATAGTTGTGCCCAATCTGCAGCCTTTAAAACCTCTTCTATTGTCAGGTCTTGGTCTGACACAAAATTGGTATCCAAATGAATCTGCAAAACTTCTGCAACAAAATCAACTATTCCAAGGAAGGAAAGTTCCCCAGCTAGGAATGCAGCGACTGCAACTTCGTTTGCCCCATTTAGTACCGCGGGTGCAGTTCCAGCACGAGTGCCAGCTAACTTCGCAAGCTCAACTGCGCCAAAAACTTCGGCATCGAGTGGTTCGAATGTCCAACTCGTTGCCTGAGTCCAATCACAACCGCTAGCTAGACCGGTAATTCGATCTGGCCAAACCAAACCAAGCGCAATGGGAAGCCGCATGTCTGGCGGACTGGCCTGAGCGATGGTAGATCCATCGATAAATTCGACCATGGAGTGAACAACTGACTGTGGGTGAACTACTACATCTATGTTTTCAATTTCAATTTCGAACAATAAATGCGCCTCGATAACCTCAAGACCTTTATTCATCATGGTGGCCGAGTTAATCGTAACAACGGGACCCATTGACCAAGTTGGATGATTCAAAGCTTGTTCTGGTGTCACTTCTGAGAGTTGTCCTCGCGACATCGAACGAAATGGTCCGCCACTTGCAGTAAGCACTAATCGCTTAACTTCACTTGCCTTGCCTGATCTAAGACATTGGGCAATTGCAGAATGTTCGCTGTCAACCGGAACAATCTGACCTGGCTTTGCCAATTTGGTAACTGCTTTGCCACCAATTACAAGTGACTCTTTATTCGCCAGCGCTAAGACCGAGCCTGCATTGAGTGCGGCAACAGTTGGAAGCAAACCAACTGCTCCCGTTATTCCATTTACAATTACATCAACAGAAACGGCAGCTAATTCTGCAGCCGCTTGTGGTCCAATGAGCATCTTTGGAAGTGTGAAGTTTCCTTCGGAGTATCCGGCTTTCTTGGCTTGGGCATAGATAGCTAATTGAACATCTTGCGCAGCCGTGGCATTCGCAATTGCAACATACTCAACCTGAAACTCGAGAGCCTGTTCTGCAAGCAAACTTGGATTACTACCGCCAGCAGAAATTCCAACTACCTTGAATTCTGATTTGCTATCGCGAATGATCTCTAAAGTTTGAGTTCCAATACTTCCCGTGGAGCCCAACACAATTACAGACCGCATCAGAATTTCACGCTCTACCAACTGTGTTACTTAGCATCAACTAAAGCGCTAGGTCGCTAAGGACCAAAATGCGTTCGTGTGTTAAGTCTCGCATCGCATGAAGTAGTCCTTCTTTGCCAACACCAGAAGCCTTCACGCCACCGTATGGCATTTGATCCGATCGGAATGTTGGGACATCACCAATGATTACGCCACCGACTTCAAGTTCAGAATGTGCCAAGAACGCAGTTTGAACATCGTGTGTGAATACACCTGCTTGTAAACCAAACGGTGAGTCATTAACGATGTCGAATCCTTCTTGTGTTGAAGAGATCGAATTAACGAGCATGACTGGACCAAAAACTTCGTTGCAAGAAACCTTGGCATCGATTGCAACATCAGATAAAACAGTTGGTTCATAGTAAGAACCGTTGCGCTTACCGCCAGTTAGAACTTTCGCTCCCCCAGCTACGGCCTCATTAACCCACTCCTCAACACGAATGGCTGCAGCTTCATTGATCATCGGACCAACTACGGTCTTTTCATCTCTTGGATCGCCATTTGGTAGCGCTGCTACTGCGCTAACGATTCGCTTTGTCATTTCTCCATAAATTGAATCGTGAATCAAAACTCGTTGCACCGAGATGCATGACTGACCTGCTTGGTAGTTAGCAAAGGTTGCAATGCGCGATGCAGCCCAAGCCATGTCCTTCTCGCTATTCCAGTCTTCAAGAACGACTGCGGCAGCGTTTCCACCTAGTTCAAGCGTGATGTGCTTACTTGGAACTGCCTTTTGAATTTCAAATCCAACTTTGTCTGATCCAGTGAACGAAACCACTGGCAAGCGGACATCCGCTACTAAACCTGGCG
>JBIIZV010000112.1:0-3663 GCA_044346095.1 Candidatus Nanopelagicales bacterium | reverse complement strand
TGATGATGATTCGTTACTCGGTAGATTTGTTTCACACAGTGGTGGTTACCCAGGTTTTGGTTCCCACATGCGCTGGCATCCACGGTCCGGTTGGGGAATCGTTGCGCTTGGCAATCGCACATACGCGCCGATGATGCCAGCAGCAAGTGAGGCACTAAACATAATCGTCCGCGATCACGTACCTGCAAAAACTTATTCAGAATCAGATGTCTGGTTTGAAACAGCTTCAGCAATGAATGCGGTTGAGGAGCTACTCACAAATTGGGACAACCAATTGGCAGATGCTTGGTTTGCGGTAAACATGGATTTGGACCAGCCACGAAATGAACGCGCGGCAGCAATTGATGCAGTAACTGGTGCTGGTTCAACTATCACTCGGATCCCGGGATCGCTTTCAAGTACCACTCCAGCACACGCTAAATGGCAGATTTCAAGTGATTCTGGTCTGGTTGAAATTGAGATATTGATGAGCCCAACAGTGCCACCGAAAATTCAAACATTAAAGGTGGCGAAAGTCCCTACGTGAGCAATTCCGCCTCAGCAATGTGTCTAAGATAAATAACGTGCCTATTGCACCGCTTGAGCGAAAGTACGCAGATGTCTAAGCCAAATGGCAATTCAGTTAAAGATCCTTCGCACCCACATAAAGCTGGAACCTCAGCTCTGGTCCTAGGCGCGACCGGCGTGGTATTCGGTGACATCGGAACCAGCCCAATTTATGCGATGAAGCAAACTTTTATAATTTCGGGTGCTGAACCTGATCAGATTTATGGCATCGCATCCATGATCTTTTGGGCTTTGATGCTGGTTGTTTCACTAAAGTATTTAACCTTTGTGATGCGAGCTGACAATAAGGGTGAAGGTGGCATGCTCGCACTGCTATCACTTATGCCAGAACACATTCGGTCGCCAAAGTCGCGAAAGCACTTAGCACTTCTCATTCTTGTGCTGATTGGTACCAGCCTCTTGTTTGGTGAAGGTGGCTTAACTCCTGCGATCAGTGTGCTTTCCGCAACAGAAGGATTGGCGTTATTGAATCCTGATTTAGACGTTGTTGCTGTCCCAGCTACCGTATTTATTTTGGCGATATTATTCGCAATGCAATCCCGAGGAACCGAAACAATCGGAAAGTTTTTTGGTCCTGTAACTTTTGTCTGGTTCATTCTGATTGGCTCACTAGGTATTTTCCGAATTTTGCAAGAGCCTGAGGTAATCAAGGCCCTTTCACCAACATATGCAATTCAGTACTTTATGAATAGTGGTCTGAATTCACTCTTTGTACTGGCAGCAGTAATCCTCGTAGTGACCGGTGCAGAGGCTTTGTATACCGACATGGGACACTTTGGTGCCAAGCCGATTCGAATTGCTTGGACCATAATTGTCGGTCCAGCCCTGGTGCTTAGTTATCTTGGACAGGCTGCAGTTCTTATAAATAATCCAGCAGCCATTTCAAATCCATTTTTTGCCCTAGCCCCTAACAAGCCAATGACCTTGGTTCTGATTATTGTCGCAACTGCTGCAACGATTGTTGCCTCACAAGCTTTAATCACTGGCGTATTTTCCCTTTCTCGCCAAGCCGTGCAACTTGGTCTCTTCCCACGCCTAACGATTCGTCACACTAACGCCGATCAAGAGGGTCAGATTTATGTTCCCGTCGCAAACTGGTTAGTGGGATTCGTCAGCATTGCTCTGGTAATTGCATTCCAATCATCATCAGCCCTGGCAAGTGCCTACGTGTTAGCAATTGCTGGAACTATGACAGTGACCACAATTGCGTTCACAATTGTGGCGCGTCAGATCTGGAAATGGCCACTTTGGAAGATTGCCCCACTAACTTCGATTTTCCTAACTCTAGATTTAATTTTCCTAGCTGGAACTGCAACGCGGTTCTTTGATGGTGGCTGGGTTCCAATTGTCTTTGGCTCACTCATCTTGGGAATGATGTTGATTTGGCGCGCTGGTAATCGCGCACTCAATAGAAAGATGCGCGAATCAAGTCGCACCTGGCAAGAAATTTATGCTGGCTGCGAATCAGGTGAGATCGCTATGGTTCCAGGTATCGGAATCTTTATGGCATCGCCTGCCGAAGTTGTTCCGGCTGCTTTGATTTCGCACGTTACGATCATGCATTCACTACCAGAATCGGTTTACGTAGTAACCATAAAATCAGATACCCAGCCAGTTAGTACAACGCCTGTACTGATTGATCATGTGACAGATCGGCTATGCCAAGTCACAATCTTTGCTGGATACATGGAAACCGTAAATGTACCAAGCATTTTGCAGCGAGATGCTTTAAGTATTGACGAAGAAAAGTCTGCTACTTACTACCTGTCAGAGCGTCACTTCTTGGCATCTGAAGGTGGCAGCTTAGGCAAGCGCACTGAAACCTTATTTGAGATTTTGCACCGAAACGCAGTATCTCCAACTACTTTTTATGGTTTGCCATATGGTCGAGTTATCACAATTGGAACTCGAATCGATTTGTAACAACACATAACTAAAGCCCGCTTTCTGATGTGAAAGCGGGCTTTAGTTTTTAGTTTTACTTTCCGGCGTTTAGCATTTCGATGCGGAGATCGGCTGTTGCCTTGTGGGCAGACATTCCTTCAAACCCAGCAATTGCTGAGTTGTGCGGAGCAACTTGCATTGTGGATTCACGGGTTGAGGTTTGGTAAGTCACTGGCTTTAGGAAGCGACCTACAGACAAACCTGATGTGTACTTCGCGCCGCCACCAGTTGGAAGCACATGGTTGGTACCAGTGGTTCCCTTGTCAGCGTAGGAAACAGTGGACCATTCTCCAATGAACAATGAGCCGTAGTTCTTTAGATGCTTTAGGTAGTAGTCGTTGTCACCGGTGAGAATTTCCAAATGCTCTGGTGCCAAAGTATCCATAACTTCGATTGCATCATCTGGGGTCTTGACCAAATAAACCGTTCCATAGTCGCGCCAAGCTGGACCAGCAATGTACTCAGTGGATAGTTCGCCTAGCTGACGCTTAACTTCGTCAATGACTGCCATGCCAAGTTCACGTGATGTTGTAACAAGGGATGCAGGTGACTGCATGCCATGCTCAGCTTGACCCAACAGGTCGCAAGCAACCATGCGAGCATCCGCTGTGTCATCTGCAATAACTGCGACTTCAGATGGTCCAGCCAGCAAGTCGATACCAACGCGGCCAAACAACTGACGCTTTGCTTCAGCAACGTATGCATTTCCTGCGCCAACCAAAATGTCGACTGGCTTTTCACCAAGTAGGCCAAAGGTCATTGCTGCAAGTGCTTGCACGCCACCAAGGATGAAAGTGCGATCTACGCCGGATAGGTATGCGGAGTAAAGCACTGCATCATTGCCACCAGTTTCAGACATCGGCGGAGTGCATGCCATCGTCATTGGTACGCCAGCAACTTTAGAAACTCCAACAGTCATGAATGCTGACGAAAGAATTGGGAAGTTACCTGCAGGTAAGTAAGCACCAACACGTTCAATCGGAATGTACTTCTGACCCAAAACAACACCAGGTGTGGTTTCAAGTTCGAAGTCAACCAAGTGTTTGCGAGTTTCTGTGGCAAACATCTTTGTGCGTTCAGAACCAATTTCAAGTGCTTTGCGAAGTTCTGGCGAAAGCTTGTCGCCAGTCTTAGCAAGATCTGCTGCACTTA
>JBIIZV010000111.1:0-3670 GCA_044346095.1 Candidatus Nanopelagicales bacterium | reverse complement strand
GATTCTGCGATCTTTTGAATTATGAAATGCGGGGTAATCCCGTCATCTATTAATTGCCTTGAGTCCCTCTCGCTTTGCGAGTGGAGTTAACTCAGGGTGGTCCTTAACAAACTTTTTTACTGCCTTTGGATCGATGTAGGAATAACTGCGAAGAGCCCAGCCAAGTCCCTTGGCAATAAAGAATTCTTTCTCTTCGGCTTTCAATTCACATAAGGCAAAAAGTCGGGTGCTATTTGTTTTGTTTCTTAGCGTTAGTTGATGGATGAGAGCTGATCTAACTAGCCAGATGTTCTTGTTTTTGATCCATTCGAACATGGTCACTTCAAGGTCTGGATTTGCAGCCACAACAATCTCTACTGAGGTACGAATTGAATCCACGGAATCCCACCAGGACTTATTCGTGATAAACCACTTGGCATCACGCTTCACATATCCCGGTGAAAGTCGTTTAGCGTTCTTCGCCAAGATGTCACAAGCAACATATTGAAACTCGCGCTCTGGCTGAGCCCATAACTCTTTACAAAAAGTAATCAATTCTTTTTCAGAAAAACTCTTAGTTTGATTTATGAGTTCTTTACTCAGGTCACGACGCAGTGGTGTCTTAATGCCTAAGAACTCAAACTGATTGCGCATATAAGCAGCTGCGCCTTCAGCTACTTCTTTGTCAGCAACCTTTTCAAATTCAGTTCTTAGTTGCTTTAAGTGATTCGACATGGCTTTAATGAAAAGGTTACGTACTACTTAAGCCAGAAGTCTTGCCAGCGAATAAAAATCAAAGCCATAATGATTAAGTAAGACGCTGCAACAAGAATCCATTTCAAGGCAACAATGATTTCAGAAAGCGATTTCCCAAGGTTCAAGCGTCCGCTGGCAAGATTGTCAGTTGTTACTTGCCAGAAAATTGGAATCGTAATTGCCCAAACCACCATGCACCAAGGACATAGCGCGCCAATCACATAAAGGCTTTGGATAACCAACCAGACTACGAAGGCCATTCCAGCCAGCGCGCCAATATTTAGTCCAAGCCACATGGAACGTGGCAGTTCTAGACCTGTAAATAACAATGCGCCAAACATGATCACAACGGTGAAACCAATAACACCTAATACTGGATTTGGAAATCCAAAAAGTGATGCTTGTTCGGTGTTGATTACAGAGCCACATGAAAGCACAGGATTGATGTCACAGTTCGGAACAAAATCTGGGTCACTCAAGACACTGATTTTTTGGATAATCAATTCAATGGCAGCAACAAGTCCAATAAGTCCGCAGACAACCAGAATCCAGGCGGTTTGTCGATACGACCGAGTTTGGTTCGTTACTTCAGTTTCCATTAGTTAACTTCCACTTCTGCTGGACACACTTTCAACTCTAATGCACGAAAGCTATGGCCCATCCGTACAGGTAATTCCCTCTGGTGCTTCGCCTGTTAAGTAGAAGTTGTCGACGATTTCATCGATGCATTTTGAACCTTGGTAATAGGCAGTATGTCCATCACCATCCAAGGTAAGCAAGACACCTTTGGATAACTGCGAAGCCAATGCTTGACTCCACTCGTATGGTGTGGCTGGGTCATTCACAGTGCCAACAACCAAAATGGTTGGAGTTCCCGGCGCAGTGATTTCCTTTGGGACTCCGGTGGCTTCGGCCTGCCAGTAACTGCAACTGATGTTGCTCCAAGCTAAATACTCACCAAAGTTCGGCGCAGCTATTTTCCATTCGCTGGCTAGTGCAACGGTCTGTTCAGTTGTAGCGCGATCTGGCCGATCTAAGCAATTGACAGCTGCGATTGCATCATTTGAATTGTCCTTGAAACTGCCATCTGATTGTCGACCTGTGTAGAAGTCAACACTTGCAGCAAGGCCTGAGAAATCATCAGCGAAAGCAAGTCCTAGATTCGTTCGCAATTCAGGCCAGCCATATTGTTTGTCATACAAGGAACCAACTACACCTAGCGTGCCCATCGCTTGCGTAAACAAGCGGCCATCATCAAGTGTGACTGGATTCGCATCTAGGTCAACAAGTAGGTCGCTTACTTCAGAAACTCCTGCGGCACCGCTGGCATCGAGTGGGCAATCTGACTTCGTAACACAGTCATCAACAAATCGAGTTAGCGCTAGTTCAAAACCTAAAGCTTGTCCATATGACAGTTTTTCATTCGTCAGAGTTGGATCGATTGCGCCATCAAGCAACATGCGACCTACTCGGTCTGGAAATAGATCAGCATAGGTTGCACCAAGGAATGTGCCATAACTCTTACCCAGCCAGTTCAATTTCTCGTCACCCAACAGAGCGCGCAAGATGTCAATGTCTCGGGTTGCACTTACCGTATCTAGAAACTTGAAAGTGTCCGGAGAATTTGTTGCACACGTCTGTGCAAACAACTCGGACATTGCTTGGGCTTGATCAATTTCAGTTTGATTATCTGGGGAACCATCTAGGGCAATGTATTCTTCAGTCTGCTCATCGTTCAAGCATTCAACGGGAGTGCTTTGTCCAACTCCACGGGGATCAAAGCCAACAATGTCGAAGTTCTCACGCAAGGTATCGCTGACCACGTATTCGGCATAAGTTGTGTATTCAACTCCTGAGCCTCCAGGCCCACCAGGATTCAAAACCAATGAACCTTGCGAAGAACCAGTTGCAAGCTTTCTGATTGCGGAGATTTGCATTGCACCATTTGCTGGATTTGCGTAATCAATTGGAACACTAAAAGTTGCGCACTCAAAACCATCGTTGCAGTCTGACCATTCAAGTTGTTGAGCGTAGTAACCCTCAAGTCCATCACCCGTAGGAACGAATGCACTTTGATTTGGTTCTGGCGAACTATTATCTGTTGAATCTTCTGAAATGATTCGATAGCCAAGTGTTGCGACGATGCCTACCAAAATAGTTAAGACAACAGCAAGAAATTTTCGCAAGTACGCTCCCAAAAAGTATCTATCTTGACCTTAAACCAGAAAAAGTCGAAAGCGAAACTAACCGACGATTGCGGTAAGCCGTGGATCTCGAAGGCAAACAAGTAATGACTCAAAGGCATTAAGTGGATTTACATTTGCCACAATTTGATCGCGGGCTTCAGTGATTGCTGCAATGCGCCGCAAAGTTGCAGATTCGTCATCAACACTTGCTACCCGCTCAATTGACTCACGAAGTTCTTCGTTGACTAACTCAACATCTGCACCCGATTGCACAACTAATACATCTCGGTAATAACCAGTTAAGTCCAACAGAACTCGATCGTATTGATCACTAAGGACTCGGCGGCGGCGAGACTTTGCGCGATCATCAAGATCCTTAAGCGCACTCTTCATCTGTCGCTCAACAGTCTTTAGGCCTTTACCTTCAGCACCTTCACCAAAGGCAGTGCGAATATCTTGATCGTCTTCTTGATCAAGCGGTGTCACAATGGCATCCGCATCAGCATTGGCACTAGCAACAATCTTGTTTGCTTGATCAAAGCACGAGCTGACTACACGGAGGTTTGTTGGGATGTCCAAGATCTGCTTGCGACGCAGCCTTACGTTTTCATCAGTGGCAAGTGCTCGAGCGCGTCCGATGTGACCTTGCGCAGCGCGAGTTGCCCACGCAGCCATAGCTGGATCGATTCCAAACCGAGCAGTCAATTGCTGCGAGATCGAAGCAAACGTTGGTGAAGTTAATGCAACGT
>JBIIZV010000110.1:0-3782 GCA_044346095.1 Candidatus Nanopelagicales bacterium | reverse complement strand
GTTGGGCTAGTTTCCCCAGAACCCATAACCACTATTTGTCTTGACACCGCTAAATCATCCCACTTTTGGTTCAAATGTTCATCTTTGGGTAAATCTGATTTAGGAGTTGTTTACCTAAGTGTGTAAGGCTTACCAAGTTATGACTGATACTTCCCAATCAGCCCCCGTGGCTACCGCCCTACCTGGCGATCGCTTCCTGGATCGCGAGTTATCGTGGCTTGCCTTTAACCAGCGGGTTTTGGAATTAGCTCAAGATCCAGACATGGAACTATTGGAGCGAGTTAAGTATCTTTCAATTTTTGCAAGCAATTTAGATGAATTCTTTATGGTTCGGGTCGCAGGCTTAAAGCGTCGACTAGCAACCGGCATTGCCAAGAAAACCGTTTCTGGCTTGCTGCCAACTGAAGTGCATAGCGCCGTGCTTGCCGAAAGCTATGCGTCAATGAAGCAGGCCTCGCAAACTTTCAACGAGTCCATACTTCCAGCACTTGTCGCCAGTGGGATTGAAATTCTGCGTTGGGAAGAATTAACCACTGACGAACGCGAAGCGATGTCAACACTTTTTGACGAGCAAGTATTCCCAGTATTAACTCCCCTTGCTGTTGATCCATCACATCCGTTCCCATACATCTCAGGTCTTTCACTTAACTTGGCCGTTGTTGTGAAGAACAAAGAAGCAGACAATGAATTGTTTGCCCGCGTTAAGGTGCCACCTTCACTTCCTAGATTTATTGAAGTATCACGTCAGCGCTTTGTTCCACTGGAAGATGTGATTGCTGGACATTTGGACAAGCTGTTTCCTGGAATGGATGTCATTCAAACCCATGCCTTCCGGGTAACTCGTAACGAAGAGCTCGATGTTGAAGAAGATGATGCAGAAAACTTGCTTCAGGCGCTAGAGCGAGAGCTTATGAGGCGTCGATTCGGTCCAGCCGTTCGACTCGAAGTTGAAAACTCAATCGACGCGCACGTGCTCGACTTGATCATCAGTGAACTTGGCATCGAATACAACGAGGTATTTCGATTAAGTGGACCGCTTGATCATGAGTCACTTCTTGAATTCACTCGCCTAAACCGAGATGACTTAAAGGCTCCAGTGTTTATTGCACGAACCAGCACCGCACTCGCCGAAGTTGAAAGCTCCTCAGCTCCAGACATTTTGGATGTTATGCGCCATCGTGAAGTTTTGCTTCATCATCCTTACGATTCATTTTCAACCAGCATGCAGTTGTTCCTGGAGCAAGCCTCTAATGATCCAAACGTATTGGCCATCAAACAGACTTTGTATCGCACCTCTGGTGACTCGCCAATCGTTGATGCCCTGATCAATGCTGCTGAAATGGGTAAGCAAGTTTTGGCAGTCGTAGAAATCAAGGCCAGATTTGATGAGCAAAACAACATCGACTGGTCCCGAAAACTTGAAGAAGCTGGCGTGCACGTTGTGTACGGAATCGTTGGCTTGAAAACTCACGCCAAGCTTTGTTTAGTAGTTCGAAATGATGGCGGCAAACTTAATCGCTATGTGCACATTGGAACTGGAAACTACAATCCAAAAACCGCCCGGCACTATGAAGATTATGGCCTGCTAACTACCGATCCGAAAGTTGGTGACGACGTAGCTAGTTTGTTCAACCACTTAAGTGGCTATGGAGTCCAAGGTGAATACAACCGGCTTATCGTGGCCCCAAAGGGACTTCGCACTGAATTAGTGGCTCGCATTAATCGAGAGATTGAGCACGTAAAGAATGGCAAAGAAGGTCACATTCGATTTAAGTGCAACTCGGTTGTTGACGAAACAATAATCGATTCGCTTTACCGAGCGTCACAAGCAGGCGTAAAGATCGACATCTTTGTGCGTGGCATTTGCTCGCTTCGTCCTGGGGTTCCAGGATATTCAGAAAACATTAAGGTGCGAAGCGTCTTAGGCAGATTCTTAGAACATAGTCGGGTTTATGACTTTGCAAATGGTGGCGATCATGAAACCTGGATCGGATCCCCTGACTTAATGCATAGAAATCTTGACCGTCGCGTTGAGGCACTTGTTCGACTTGGCGCTGCAGATGCAGAAACTGTTGTTGAAGTAATTGATTTAGGAATGTCAGACAACACCGCGTCCTGGCATCTTCAAGCTGATGGAAACTGGATCAGGCATCACGAAGATGAGAATGGCGAGCCACTTATCAACTACCAAGAGCTCTTGATTAATCGTCATCCAGTTGCACGGTCTGCTGCTGATGCTCCAACGCCACGACGAATCGATACCTTGCTGAATAAGGTTGGACTCTTTGGCAGCCACTGACAAAATCATTGCGGCCGGAGCAGTTGTCACTAGACCGGGCGCAAAAGGTACTGAGTATTTACTGGTTCATCGCGGCTACCGAGACGACTGGACTTTTCCTAAGGGAAAAGTTGATCCAGGTGAGCATGTATTAACAGCAGCTGTTCGCGAGGTGAGAGAAGAAACTGGTTTCGCAGTTCAACTTGGAATTCCTTTACCAACCCAGACATACAAAGTTGAAGGCAAGCTTAAGGATTCTAGATACTGGATTGGGAATCTTTTAGCCGGTGAATTCGTTGCAAATGACGAAGTCGATGAAATCGCTTGGTTAACCTTCGAGCAAGCTGCAAAGCAACTTACTTACGAACACGATCATGAAGTGCTTTCAGCCGCAGCGACTGCCAAGAAAACCACTCCACTAATGATTCTTCGCCATACCCAATCTGTTAAGCGAGCTGAGTGGCTGTTGAGTTCGGACGGATTATCCGAGATAGATGCAAGTCGCCCGCTAACGGCTGTTGGGCGCATGCAGGCAAACTCACTTGTTGGTGCCCTTGCTGCATATGGAATCAGCGAAATCCATTCGTCAGATTCGAGACGCTGTCGTGACACAGTTGGCCCGTATGCAACGGCTCGTAGCCTAGCTGTCACGCTTGAAAATACTGTTAGCGAAGAACGTCATCAGGAACATCCGGAGAAGGTTAGGGCTCGAGTAACTGAGTTAGCCGCGCAAGCCAATCCATTGGCTTTATGCACGCATCGTCCGGTTATGCCAACCGTGATGGAATCTTTGTCTGAATCATTCAAGCTAGAAACCGAAGTTAAAAAGGCGTTTGACCCAGCACTAACACCTGGATCAATGGTTGTTTACCACCGAGATGTAACTGATCTTTCGAAAGTAGTTTCTGTCGAAAGACACTTACACTAATTCGATTTATCCGAATCGACCTGAAATGTAGTCTTCAGTGCGGGAATCACTTGGGTTAGTAAAGATCTTTGAAGTTTGATCCATTTCAACCAAGTGGCCAAATCGTTGTCCTGCATCGTCAACCTTTGCACTAAAGAATGCAGTGCGATCTGATACTCGAGCGGCTTGCTGCATGTTGTGGGTAACAATCACTACGGTGTAGTCATTTACCAGTTCCAGCATCAGATCTTCAATCAGGGAAGTTGCAATTGGATCAAGGGATGCGCACGGTTCGTCCATAAGCAAGATGTCTGGCGAAGTCGCAATTGCGCGGGCAATGCAGAGGCGCTGCTGCTGTCCACCAGACAGTGCGAAACCACTTTGATCAAGCTTGTCTTTAACCTCAGCCCAAAGACCTGCCTTATTCAGTGCGTGCTCTACAAGATCAGCTGTTTCAGTCTTGTTTAGCTTCATTCCAGTTACTCGTGGACCGTAAGCAATGTTGTCGAAGATTGATTTCGGGAATGGGTTTGGCTTCTGAAAAACCATGCCAACTCTGCGGCGAACTTCGATCGGATCAACAGTTGGGCCGTATAG
>JBIIZV010000109.1:0-3788 GCA_044346095.1 Candidatus Nanopelagicales bacterium | reverse complement strand
TGCCAGAGCCTCTGCATGTTCAGCATCATCAGTAATTGCGCGACTCAAAAGCTCACGCAATCGTGGCGGAGTATCTGGATCAGCAAGTGCAAACAGCACTGGCAAAGTGCGAATGCCTTCGCGCAAGTCTTTGCCTGGGGTCTTGCCAGAAACTTCTGACTCGATATCCAATAAGTCATCACTTAACTGGAAAGCGATACCTATACTTTCACCGAAGTCGGCAATTCGATCTGTTACTTCTGGTGAGACGCCACTCATCATTGCGCCATATCTTCCAGCTGCCGCAATTAGTGATCCTGTTTTATCGGCAAGAACTTCTAAGTGATGAACGATTGGATCTTCATCACCCTGTGGTCCAACGCTTTCTCGAAGCTGACCAATAACTAATCGTTCAAAAGTTTCCGCTTGTACTCGAACGGCTTCTGGACCCAAATCAGCAAGAAGTTTGGAAGAACGAGCAAATAAGAAATCGCCGCTAAGAATTGCGACAGTATTTCCCCAGCGGCTATTTGCAGATTGTGCGCCGCGACGAACTTCAGCTTCATCCATAACGTCATCGTGATACAGCGTTGCCAGATGCGTAAGTTCAACAACAACTGCGGAAGGAACCACGCCTTCTGACTTTGGATCACCAAAATGTGAGGCTAGAAGCACGAGTAGCGGGCGGAATCTTTTGCCACCTGCTTCGACTAGATGGCGAGCGGTGATGTCAGCAAGTTCGTAGTCACTGCTGATCTCTTCCCGAAGGCGATCTTCAATCGCAGCTAGGCCAGCAAACATCTCGTCTTCGAGTGCTGACAGCTCTCCTGGAAATAACACGCTCACAGGTCAATCCTCGCACCTAGTAGGCAAAGATGCGACTTGAGCCTTAGCGAATGAACAATCCTGCATTGATTACCAAATCTAGGACTGGCTGAGGCGCGATTCCTAGTAACAAGGTGAAGGCTGCACTGGTTCCAATGGCCACCGTTGTGAATGCACTCGGCACCACGACGCTTGGACCATCTACTGGAGGCTCAGTGAAGAACATCAAAACAATGACTCTGGCGTAGAAGAATGCGGCAACCGCACTAGCTACGACCGCAATAATCACTAGCGGAGTAGCGCCACCATCAATTGCAGCGGTAAAGACTGCAAACTTTCCGGTGAAACCACTTGTAAGTGGGATTCCAGCTAACGCCAATAGGAACAGTGCAAAGATGCTCGCCATCCAAGGAGATTTTTTACCAAGTCCAGCCCATTGCGACAAGTGCGTTGCTTCACCTGAGGCGTCCCGCACAAGGCCAACAATTGCGAAAACTCCAACTGAAGTGAAGCCATAAGCAAGCAAGTAGAACAAGGTGCTGGACAATCCAGCAGCACTTGTTGAAACAACGCCAAGCAAAATGAAGCCGGTATGAGCAACTGATGAGAATGCCAGCATGCGCTTCATGTCAGTCTGAGTAACAGCAAGCAAGGAACCCACAACCATGGATAGTCCTGCGATAACCCACATCATTGGGCGCCAATCCCAACGCATGCCACCGAAGGCTACGTAGAAGACGCGAAGTAATGCACCAAACGCAGCGACCTTAGTAGCTGCACTCATAAATGCAGTTAATGGCGTTGGTGAACCTTGGTAAACATCTGGCACCCATTGATGGAATGGAACTGCACCAACTTTGAAAAGCAAGCCAACAGCGATCATGGCAATACCCGGGATAATCAAACCATCTTGAGAAGAGTTTTCGATTGCGACAGCAACCGTGCTGAAACTGATCGAAGATGTTGCGGCATAAATCAACGCAGCGCCGAATAGGAAGAATGCGCTCGAGAACGCACCAAGTATGAAGTACTTCAGTGCTGCCTCTTGACTTAGCAATCTACGACGACGTGCCATAGTGGCCATCAAGTAAAGCGGCAATGAGAAAACTTCTAGAGCAACGAACATTGTTAAGAAGTCATTTGAAACTGGGAACAGCAACATTCCACCAACAGAGAATAAGTACAGTGGCCAGATTTCAGTTTGGAGCCAACCTTGTGCCGTGAACTGTCGCTCATCTTCACTGCCAGGCAATGTGGATGAGCGTGATGCAAATGCATCACCCTGTGGATCAATTTGTCGCTCTGCAATTAAAAGTGCAGCTACGAATGAAACCAGCAAAATGATTCCTTGAATCACCATGCCCGGGCCATCGATTGCGATTGCGCCACTTGCAGCTAGCTGACGTAAGCCTTTTACTTGACCACCGTTGGAGGCTGGATCGCCAGCAAGTTCGGCAGTCGCATTGATTACTACGTAAGCAAATGCCAAAACGATGCTTGCCAAAACCAACATAAGTTGAATTGGGCGACGCAAGGTGCGTGGAATGAATGCCTCGACCAGGACAGATAGAACTCCAGATGCAAGCAAGATAATGATTGGAGCTAGAGCTTGATACTCAACAGAGACCTTCATGAGCCACTCCCTTCAATTACAACTGCTGCTTCTGGATCAGTTACACCTACATATGTTTGAACTTGCTCAACAGCAGGGTTAATCACATTCAAGGCAACTTGTGGAACAAAACCAAGTGCAATGATGATTGCCAAGATAGGTGCAATTGCAACTAGTTCTCGGCGAGAAATTTCAGTAACGGTTTCTTCAACTTCTTTACTTGGCACACCAGTCATCATTCGTTGGTACAGCCAAAGAATGTATACCGCGGCCAGCACAATTCCAAAGGTAGCGATAATCGCCGCTGTTGGATTTACGGCATAAGTTCCAGCTAGAACCAAGAACTCCGAAATAAAGCTGGACATACCTGGCAGAGCCAAACCAGAAAGACCTGAGATCAGGAATACCCCTGTAAGAATCGGGGCAACCTTTTGGACGCCACCGAAATCTGCAATTCGCTTTGAGCCTCGACGCGAAACCAGATAACCCATTACCAAGAACAATGCGCCCGTAGAGAATCCATGATTAACCATGTAGAACGATGAACCGCTTAGTCCTTGTGAGGTCATCACAAAAATTCCTAGAACGATAAAGCCAAAGTGCGAAATGGAAGTGAAAGCAACCAGGCGCATCACATCTGTTTGGCCAATTGCTAGAAGTGCGCCATAGAAGATGCTGATTACCGCAAGCACAATAATTGCTGGCGCGTAAAACTTACTTGCCTCCGGGAAAATTGGTAGCAAGAAGTGCAGCATTCCGAAAGTGCCCACCTTGTCCAGTACACCAACCAGCAACGTCGAAGTGCCTGGTGTCGCTTCCGCAGTTGCGTCTGGCAACCAAGTGTGGAACGGAACCATTGGAGCTTTAACAGCGAATGCAAAGAAGAATCCTAGGAACAACATTTTTTGTGTTGCCGGATCCATGTTTAGTGTTGTGAGGGTTTCGAAGTCGAAAGTTCCTTGACCTAATTCCCGGCTCGAGACTACATAAAGTCCGATCAGCGCAGCCAGCATGAATAGGCCACCAACGAGTGAGTACAGCAAGAACTTCATTGCCGCATATGCGCGCTGCGGTCCACCAAATCTTCCGATTAAGAAGTAGATCGGGAACAGCATGGCCTCAAAGAAAACGTAGAAAAGGAACAAGTCATTAGCTGTGAAGACACCGATAATGAAAACTTCCAAAACCAGGATCAGTGCGAAGAAACCCTTTACGGTGCCTCTACCCGAGTTCTCGGCATCCCACCAACCAGCAATGATTACAACTGGTACCAAGATGGCAGCCATAACAATCAGTGCCGCAGATATTCCATTAACTCCGAGGGTCCAAGAGATTCCAAAAGCTGGGATCCAGTCGTAGGACTCAACGTGTT
>JBIIZV010000107.1:0-3793 GCA_044346095.1 Candidatus Nanopelagicales bacterium | reverse complement strand
TTTGGATCTCGGTCAGTTGTTAGTGGCTCAGTAAACGGGGTTGAGTATTCGCCGATCCACTCGTCTTTCCAAGTCTTTTCAAACTTTTCTTCATTGCAGCTTGGATCGTAGATAGCCATTAACTCTTCACAAATCTGCTGGCGGTGTGAGGCAAGTCCACCTGGAATATCAAAGTAGGCAACGTGCAAGTTGTACTTGGATCCTGCGCGCTCAATCCAGTTAGGGGAGCGGCGGTGTTTGAATGGGAATCCAACGGTAGACAGATCATCTGAGTGACCAACAAAAATCACTGAGTAATCCTGCGGCTTACCTTCAATGTCATTACGGGACAAAATCACGTAAACCGCAGGAACAGCAGGCGCAGTCCAGCCAGAAAGAACTCGTGGTCCTTCAAACGGGTATCCGGCCAAGCTGCCTAATCTAATCATTCGGGGATTAGATCCAAATCTGCAAAGTCTTCATCTTCACTCATGGTGTCAGCATCGGTGACTTCCCATTTAGGTAATGAAGTCTTGGCTACTGCGGCTTCGAATAGTTTGCGACCTTCAAGCACAGCATCTGCTGAGTTATCAGATTCGACCATAATCTGTGCGCCATAGGAAGTAGTTCCCATGCCAGAAGCAATGCCACTTAACGGAGCAACTGCGTCAGCAAGTTCTACGATTTCTTCCAGGGTCATCTCGCGATCACCGTGAGCTACTAATGAAACACTGAACTTCATACCCGTTATCCCATCCTTGATAGTTCTTTAGCAAATTCTTCAATGCTTTTGAAATTGTGTCCCGAGAAAATCCGGTCGATGTATGGATCTGCGATCATCATGCCAATTGTGTTTGGCTTGTAATCCTCGTTGTCACCCTTATGAGGGTTCACCCAAATGACCTTGTGCGCAAGTCGAGACAGAGTCTGCATTGCCTTATCTAGGGCTTGGGGTTCACCTTGATCCAGGCCATCTGAGCAGATCACAACAATCGCACCACGACCCAGACGGGAGCGTCGAGATTCCTTAACGAAGGCCGCAATGGCGTCACCAATCCGGGTGCCACCATCCCAATCCAGTACCGACTCACCAGCCAAGCGCATAGCCTCATCTGGGGTGCGCTTATCGATCGACTTAGTGATTCTGGTTAGGCGTGTGCCAAAGCAAAAGACTTCAACTTTAGTATTCGCCCGGCGCGCTGAGTAAGCAAGTTGCAAAAGGTTGCGCGAGTAGTCCGCCATAGATCCTGATACGTCAAGGATGAAAACGATTGAACGAAGTTTTTCTTTGCGCTTTATGTACATCAAGTCTTTAGGCTCGCCAAGGGATCGCATGGTTTCGCGAGCCATCCGGCGCATGTCCAGAACTTTGCCCTTAGGTGTGGACTGGGTGCGATAGGTACGTCGCTTCGGGGGAGAAACCTTAAGCATTGAAATCAATTTCCGGAATCGATTAAGTTCTTCATCAGAACAATCTGCAAAAGCTTTATGACGAGAGATGTCAGCAGCTGATGCCATGTAACCCAATCGGGTTTCATCTTCAATTACTTCACCAGGCAGACCTTGCTCAACGTTTGGCACTTCAAGAGTTGCCCCAGCATTGGCCGAAGACTTTAGCTTTACCTTTCTGGCATCAGGTTCATTCTCGCTAATGTCCAAGAAGAAGGCCTGGAATCTTTTGTTGTAAAGCGGGATGTTGTCTTTCTTGCGAACCAGCGTAATTCGGCCGCTCCAATAAACATCCATGATGTCACTGGCATCCAGCACGGAAATGGCAGATAAGTAGGTGATTACATCATCAGAGCCGATGACCATGCCGTGAAAGCGTAGGTCATGGGCAAACTCAATAAAGAGTTCGTCAAAGCCGGTTAGCTCAGGAGCTTGGGACGATGTCATTGAGATTCTTCATGGTGTAGTCCAGATCATCCCGATCCTTAATGACTGCACCTAGAGTGTCAGCAGCACTACTTTCATTCAGGTCACTGGCACCAACAGCATCTAAGGATTCAACCCAGTCAATGGTTTCGGCTACACCTGGCACCTTTTCAAGTTCCATTTGGCGTAACTGGTTTACGGCGCCAACAACCTGAGTAGCAAGGCGTTCGCTAATTCCTGGCACTCGGGCGCGCACAATTTCAATTTCGCGCTCGGCATCAGGGAATCCGATCCAGGTGTAAAGGCAACGACGCTTAAGGGCGTCATGAAGTTCACGAGTTCGGTTGGAAGTCAGGATCACGATCGGGCGAGTTACTGCAGCAACAGTGCCAACCTCTGGAATTGTTACCTGGAAGTCCGAGAGCAATTCCAGCAAGAAGGCTTCGAACTCGTCATCAGCGCGGTCAACTTCATCGATTAGCAATACACAAGCATCACCAGCGCGAACTGCCTTTAGAAGTGGTCGCTCAAGCAAGAACTTAGGGCTGAATAGCTGCTCATCAGCGTTATTGCTAAGTTCCGCGCTGGTCAGTGACCGGATATGTAACATCTGGCGGGCATAGTCCCACTCGTAAAGCGCATGGTTTGTATCAATGCCTTCGTAGCACTGCAGGCGAATTAATTCCCGCTGAAACATAACTGCCAGAGTCTTGGCCAGTTCAGTTTTGCCAACACCTACTTCACCTTCAAGTAGAAGTGGCTTTCCCAGCTTTAGGGAAATCAGAATCGAAGTTGCTAGCCCACGATCGGCGATGTAGCCAAGCTCGCGCAGGTCTTCGGTGAGTTTTTCAACTGTTAAGTCAGCAAATGGGCGAGCAGTAGTCATGAGGTATCCGAGAATTCCTTTGAATTAGTTCGAATTGCCAAAAACTAGGTCAGCAATTGTGCCACCGGTAGCAAGTTTGCCTTCGCGGGCTAGTTTTGCCTTCCAGGCAGTAGCCACGTCGGTGCCTTCATCGCCAAAGCCGTCGTATGAGACGTCTTTCATGTTGCGGCAGACCTTATTTGGGTTGCACTCGTCATCTAGTTCAGCCATGGTTGCAGGATTGCCTTGCCAGATTGAGCGAATAGCTTCTGCGGCTTGAGTTGTCTCTTCAGACATGTGATTCCTCCCGAAAACAATGGCTTGTTGCATATAAACGTACCACGTCACCATTGGTAGCGCATGGGCAAAAACCCACTATTTACGGGCTATTTGCGGGTACGGCAGTTGGATTTAGTCGATTGTAGACTGGGCCAATGCGCAGATTGCTTGAAGTAGCCCGTTTTGCTGTAATCATCCCTTCAGCTGCATCAGTTATGGGTGCGATTGTCCTGATGATTCTGGGATCAATTGAGATTATTCGTTCTGCGATAGATGTTGTAGTTAAGCAAACTCCACTGAAAGAAACCGTAGTTGCGATCCTGACCTCAGTTGATGCAATCTTGCTGGGAACTGTGCTTTTGGTTATTGGCTATGGCTTGTATGAACTCTTTGTCGACACAAATCTTGAAGTTCCTGACTGGTTGGAAATCAATACCCTGGATGATTTAAAGGCAAAGCTAATCGGCGTCGTAGTTGCGATCATCGCCGTTATCTTCGTGGGTGTTCTGGTTGACGCAAAATCGCCAGATGAAGTTTTGTACTACGGTCTTGGAGCTGGTGCAGTAGTGCTTGCCTTAGCCGGATTTACATATACGTCTAAAAAGAAGTGAATCTAGGCGCGTAAGCCACGTGCCAAAACATCCAGGAACTGGTCAACTTCGGCCTTACCAATAATCATTGGTGGCTTAATCTTCAGCACGTTTTCCGCTGGTCCATCGCTGGATAAGAACACTCCGTTTTCACGAGCAAACTCAATCAAGTCTTTAGTGATTTGGGTGCCAGGGGATTGCGAAG
>JBIIZV010000108.1:0-3793 GCA_044346095.1 Candidatus Nanopelagicales bacterium | reverse complement strand
GTGCTGGACTTGTCTCCAGCGCCAAAGAATGCACAATCTCCTGGCTTAGCTCCAAGGTGGGCTGCTAGGCCATCGCGTTCGCTGTCTGAAAGATTTTTTGCAACTGGACCGCCAAGAGATCCATCGGTGTCAAAAGTTACGTAAGCAAGTCCCTTTGCCCCACGCTGCTTTGCCCAATCTTGCCACGCATCAAATGCCCGACGAGGTTGATCTGCGCCACCTGGCATAACAACTGCGCCGACATATTCATTTTGGAAAACCCGGAACTCAGTGTTCTTGAAATAGTCAGTGCAATCTGTGAGTTCGATATCGAAACGCAAGTCTGGTTTATCGGAACCGTACTTATCCATGGCATCGAAGTAGGTCATGCGAGGAATGTCACCGATTGTGTAGTTCAAAGTTCCTTGCCAAAGGCTACGTACGATCGCTTCGCCAACTTCGAGAATGTCCTCTTGCTCAACGAAGCTCATCTCGATATCGAGTTGCGTAAATTCCGGTTGACGATCCTTGCGGAAATCTTCATCTCGGTAACATCTTGCAATTTGGTAGTAGCGTTCCATGCCGCCAACCATCAAGAGCTGCTTGAACAACTGAGGACTCTGTGGCAAGGCGTACCAATGACCTGGCTGCAGTCGCACTGGAACTAAGAAGTCACGTGCACCTTCTGGGGTGCTACGGGTAAGCGTTGGAGTTTCAATTTCGACAAAATTGCGATCGTGTAGAACTTCACGCGCTAGACGATTGACGTTACTGCGCATTCGCAGGATGTTTCCTGCTGTTGGACGACGCAAATCTAAATAGCGATACTTCAATCGAGTTTCTTCGCCAACCGCAATCGCATCATCAATTGGGAATGGCAGCGGTGCGCTCTTGCTAAGCACTACGACTGAATCTGCAATTACTTCGATCTCGCCGGTTTCGATTTCAGAGTTTTCATTTCCAGCTGGGCGAGCTTCAACTGTGCCAATGATTTGGAGACAAAACTCGGATCGAAGTTCCCCCGCGACTGCTTCATCACGAACCACAACTTGGACTGTGCCGGTTGAATCGCGGAGATCTAGAAATGCAATGCCACCGTGGTCGCGGCGCTTGCCTACCCATCCAGCCAGTGTGACTTGCGAACCAGCATCGCTTAAACGGAGCGCGCCGGCATTGGTAGTTCTTAGCATTTAAGGTCCTTAATTGAATTATTTAGTTCGATCGAGCAAAACACTTACAAGTGATTCTACGGGCAGGCTCTCTTGCGATCCATCTACGAGGTTTTTGATCACTGCAGTTGAGTTAGCCATCTCATCTTCACCAATAATCACAGCAAACTTCGCACCACTGCGGTCTGCGCTCTTCATAGCAGCCTTGATTGATCTGCCATCATAAGCAATGTCAGCGTTGATCCCTGCAGCTCTGATCTCACCAGCTAGGCCAACAATTTTGGTGATTGCTTCTTGACCAACTGGAATTAGGAATACTTCAGCACTGGCCTCATCAACCAGCTTTAAACCTTCGGCCTGAACTGCCAGACAGGTTCGATCAACGCCCAAGCCAAAGCCCACGCCGCCGATAGCTGGACCACCGAGTGTTTCAATTAGACCGTCATATCGACCGCCGCCGCCTATGGCCGACTGTGCGCCCAAACCATCGTGCACACATTCAAATGTGGTCCGAACGTAGTAGTCCAAGCCGCGAACCAAACGTGGTGCCTTTTCATATTGCACACCCAAGGCATCTAAAAAGCCGAGGACTTTTTCATGATGCTCTGCACAAGCTGCACACAAGTTGTCCGGCATCAATGGAGCGTCTTTCAATTGATCCTGAACTGCTTGTCGCTTGTCATCAAGAACTCGCAGCGGGTTAATTTCAGCGCGGGCACGCGTCGCTTCATCTAAATCGCACTTGTTTAGGAATTCAACAAGTAGTTTCCGATAGCCAGGACGACACTCGTGACATCCAAGTGAGTTTACGAGAATACGAACTTGCTTTAGTCCCAGAATATTTCGTTGGGCATGATGTGCCATCCAAATAACCTCAGCATCAAGTGCAGGATCTGATGATCCGATCGTTTCCACGCCCACCTGAGTGTGCTGGCGATAGCGACCTGACTGTGGCTGTTCATATCTAAAGTGCGGACCGGTGTACCAAACCTTTGCAGGCAACGCTCCCCGATCCATTCGATTTTCTAACATGGCGCGAAGAACGCCAGCAGTACCTTCTGGCTTTAATGTGAGACTGCGGCCTCCTTTGTCTTCAAAGGTGTACATCTCTTTGGAAACCACATCAGTAGATTCACCAACTCCACGAACGAATAGCGCGGTGTCCTCAAAAATTGGTGTTTCAATATATCCATATCCGGAATTTCTTGGTGGCGTTGAAAGTGAGTCGCGAACTTTTAGCCACAGCGCGGAAAACGGAGGCGTTACATCGTAGGTTCCTTTTGGAGCCTTAAAGAGTTCGGTCATATTGCGCTTAAACCTTTTGCAACTCGTAACAGATATTCATTGCTGCTTTTCTCAACTGTCATGTTGCTAGCTGGACCGTGACCTGGAAAAACCAATGAAGAGTCCGGCAAATTCAAAACTACATCTCGCAGCGAGGTATCCATGTCAGCTGGCGAGCTACCAGGTAAATCGGTACGACCAATAGCGCCAGCAAAAAGTACATCACCAGTAAAGACGTGATTCACGTCGCCTTCAAAATCAAACAGGATCGATCCTTGTGTGTGACCGGGCGCGTGCAGCACTGTGAACTTCAGTCCCGCTAACTCCATTGTCATGTGATCCGTAACTTCTCTGGTGTCTTCAGGTTCCGCAAACACATCATCGCTGGCCATCATTTCCATCAAGGCATTCTTGGTCTCGACGGATACACCGGCACCTGGGTCATTGAGTAGGAATCGATCTGATCCGTGAATGTAAGCAGGGATTCCATAACCAGTTGCTACTGGAAATATTGACCACATGTGATCGATATGACCGTGCGTCAACATCGTGGCAATCGGCTTTAGATTGTGCTCCGAGATGATTTCCTTGATCCCTGGGGCGCTACCTAGTCCTGGGTCGATGATGATGCATTCCGAATTAGCGCTAGGCGCAATGACATAACAATTCGTTTGCCATGGGCCTGCACCGAAACTCTTGATTAACATAATCACGCACCTGTTACTTGGATTTCCCCTAGGCTACCGCGAATTTGCTCATATCTAGGGCAACGTAGAATGATGAATTGTGCCTTCAAAACGAGAACGTGAACTAGCCAGAGCCAAGTTTGCTCGACAACAGGAACGCCGTGCGCACCGCCGGGTTCGCAACCGTTTCATAACAGCTGTGATTCTAGGTTTGCTATTCATTGGCACCATCGGCTTTGTCACATATCAAAACCAGTCTGACCAGATTGTTGCTGATCCTTCAGTCAGTGCACCAGAAACTCCAGAGCCAGTATCGATCTCAACAAATGCACCGATTCCGGGTTGCCAAGAGCCAGCTGTAGTTCGCGCCGACAACATTACTTTTGGCAGCGTCACTTCTGATCTGCCTACTGCAAGTGAATTCAACATTGAGACAAACTGTGGCGCAATTAAGTTTGCAGCAGATGCAAATGCTCCCAAGACTGTTGGAACCATTGCTTGGTTAGCTAATCAAGGTTTCTACAACAACACTTCATGTCATCGCCTAACTACACAAGGAATCTTTGTCCTTCAGTGTGGCGATCCCGCCGGAGATGGCACCGGCAGCCCGGGATTTAAGTTTGATGACGAGAATTTACCAACCGCGGGTGCTGATGGAACTTATGTTTACCCACG
>JBIIZV010000013.1:0-12560 GCA_044346095.1 Candidatus Nanopelagicales bacterium | reverse complement strand
ATCAGCTGCCTCCACCTAATAGCGGTCCGGCATCTGCTGCCAAACTCTTCAATTCATTATCGGCCGTTTGCTGGGCAATTGCTAAATCATCACCACGAACCACGACTTCTAAATAACACTTAATCTTTGGCTCAGTTCCACTCGGGCGCACGATCACTCGAGCTTTTTGAATCGGATCGGTTCCAGCTAAATGAATAATCACTGCATCTGTCTTTGGTAGATCTCCTAAACCAATTGCCAGGTCATCGATGCTGCTTACCTCTAAGCCACCAAACAGAGCAGGCGGATTATTTCGGATGCTAGCCATGGTTACAGCTACTTGATCACTGCTTGTTACACGAACTGATACTTGATCGGTTGCATGCAGTCCGTGTAACAGGGAGAGTTCATCTAGAACACTCCAGATCGTTAGACCTTCGCTCTTTAAATGTGCGAGCATCTCCATAAATATTGCCGCCGCAGAGATACCGTCTTTATCGCTAACGTTTGTTGGATCAACGCAGTATCCAAGTGCTTCTTCATAACCGAAAGCTAAATTGTTAACACGTGACACCCATTTGAATCCGGTGAGAGTTGATTCATATTGAAGCCCAGCAGATGTGGCAATTGATTCCAACATCATGGATGACACGATTGAATTTGCCAAAGTTCCAGAAAGCTTTGAGCCTGTTAACTTTGCGCGCTCAATCATCCACCAGCCGAGCAAGCTGCCAATTTGATCACCGCGCAGAGTGATCCAATCGCCGGATGCACCAGGTGCGGCTGCTGCAAAACGATCTGCGTCTGGATCATTTGCTAGCAGCACATCTACTGAATGTTGCTTCGCTAATGCCAGGGCAATATCTAGTGCACCCTTTTCTTCTGGATTAGGAAATGCCACAGTCGGAAATGCCGGATCAGGATCGCGTTGTTCCACAGCGGCTATCGGCTCGATAAATCCTGCTGCACTAAATACCGATTGCAAAGTTTTCCAGCCAACGCCATGCATTGCTGTGTAGACCGAAGTTACTGATCTACGTTGAGCTTCTGTTGTTGGCCCAGATGCAATTAGTTGCGCAGTTAGAGATGTGTAAGTCTTTACGACATCATCGCTGACAACAGAGCCAGTGGATCCCAGTGATATCTCTCTGACATCTGTGACTGTGTTTATTAATTTCGAAATCTGTTCGTCGACTGGTGACACAATTTGGCGGCCATCGCCTAAATAGACTTTGTAACCATTGTCTTGAGGTGGGTTATGACTTGCAGTAACCATGACACCAGCGCAAGCATCCAAATGGCGAATCGCAAAAGCCAAAACGGGTGTCGGTACTACGTGAGAAAAAACGATTGGTTCAAGGCCAGCACCTGACATCACACGTGCGGTATCAGCTGCAAAAACATCACTGTTGTATCGAGCATCGAAGCCGATAACAACTTTCCTTCCAGCAAAGCCTTGTTGCACTAAGTACTGAGCCAGACCAGAGGCTGCTTGCAATACTGTTACGCGATTCATCCGATTCGGACCCGCACCTAATGCGCCACGTAAACCAGCAGTGCCAAATTCGAGAGGAGCTAAGAAGGCATCTTGCAATTCTGCGTGAGCGGCACTATCTGTTTGAGCGGACTCAAGAAGTTTTGTGAGTTGCGCTTTAGTGACTTGATCTGGATCTTGTTCGATCCAATTCAGAGCCTGCTGCTTCAGCTCGCTATCAATACTCACTGATCTAGCGTAAAGCCGAGTAACTACTTAGGTAACAATGCCTCAATGTCGGAACGAATATCTTCCGGCGCTGTGTTTGGTGCGTAACGCTTGATCGACTCACCATCAGGTGAGATCAAGAACTTTGTAAAGTTCCATTTCACGCCACCACCAAGTAAACCTTTCGAGCGACTCTTTAGGAATTGGAAAACTGGATGGGCATCTTTGCCATTCACATTTACTTTTTGGGATAGCGGAAAATCTACACCGTAATTAACTTTGCAAAACTCATCAATTTGTGCATCGTCACCTGGCTCTTGGTGTGCAAACTGATCGCACGGAAAACCCAGAACGATAAGGCCTTGAGATCTGAATTCTTCATGCAGCTTTTGCAAACCTTCGTACTGCGGTGTGAAACCACACTTACTTGCAGTGTTGACGACCAAAATTGGTTTACCTGAGTAATCAGCAAGTGAAACGTTCTCGCCTCGATTGTTTACGAAAGACAAGTCATAGATATTCGATGCAGTAGCCATAACTACATAATCCTCTGCATCTTGCTTACTAGCAACTGCTGTCCGAGTGTTTGTACCCTGCTTCAGAAATTTGGGCTATACGGTTAACGCATGGAAACAATTGTTTTGAACATTCGTTGGGCCGGCTATCTGTTATTTGCAATTGGTTTAATCAATTGGCGTTATCAGAACTCGTTTGAAAAGGGTGCGCCACTTTGGATGTTTGGACTTGCGCTAATCATTGGAACCTACATTCCAGCCGTAACAAAAGTTATGGCAACAAAAATAGGAGCAACAATAATTGCTGTCCTAGTAATACTTCTGCTTGTTATGGCGTTTACTGCTTAAGGCGTAGCTGCCGGATTAAACCTGATGATGGCCTGAACCATCATGTGATCTGATCCTCGATAGTTGTTATCAAAAGTTCCATCTTCATTTAGGCGCAAAGCAACTTGATAAGCATCAGCATTTAGCAATTCGCCTTTGAACATTACGTAATCAATCCGAACTGGATCACTTGAAGTAATTGGACGCTTCGGCCAACCTGAGCGATTACCTCCGGTGTACGAAGTTGTGTAAGCATCTTGAAAAAATTTGTATTCGTTGGTTGGGGAATTAAATGAATCTTGCCAGCCAACTTCAGCTAACTCAAATAGCATTCCCTTTGGTTCGCGATCCAAGTAAGAATTAAAGTCACCCATCAAAATTGTTGGTACTGCAGTCAAGCCGCGTTCAGCATTTAGCGCATCAATCCATTTTGTAATCTCGCGTCCAATAACTTGACGCTCTTTTCTACCTTGCGCGTTCTTTTCATTGTTTAAGTGGACACTGATTGCAAGGAAGGTTCCGGTTCCGTTTAGGCCTTCTAAATAAGCCCAGCTGTATTCTCGGTTCTTTGCATATCTAAGTCCGTCTGCAATTTCTGAGAGTCTGCCTTGTCCGGCTGATGGCAGTCCATCAGCAAACTCAACCTCTTTAACTTTGTCAGCTTTGTAAAGAATTCGTGCTGAATTAACACAGCTAGAAGTGTCACAAGTATTCACATCGGGATTCGTAAGTACGTAGCCACCAGCTACCGACATCGCTTGAACATCTTGCCAGTGACGCATACGTTCTCCGCCTTCACCAACTACCCGAATTGCCGTGGCTTCTTGCAGTCCGATTACATCCGAGTTGGATTCATTGATTGTGCGCGCGATAGCTTCACGACGATTTTTCCAAGCCGGAACATTTGTATTGTTTGGCTTTGCAATATTGAAGGTGGCAAAAGTTAGCGTTGGAATCGGCAAGATAGTTGGCGCGATTGATGGTTCGGTGACAACCAGAGTTGGGGCTGCGCTAATGGTTGGAGCTGCATCGTTGCTCTGTGGAATCCAATTCGATGCGGCTGGCACCACGATTAGAGAAGCTATCACCAAAAATATGGGGATAGCCATTAACTTGCTCTGCCTGAAGTCCTTAAGCACAGAGTGATCAGGGGCTTTAGGTGCGCGGCGCTTTCCGCGATTTCCTTCGGTTTTCCCCATTGCTCAAGCCTAAGCCAGTATTCAGATCGCGAACATGTCCAAAAAGTTAACAAATCGCTTAAATCGCAAGGGTTTCCGTCTGACAAGTAGAATTGAAGCCTGCCAGTAACTGAGAATTTTCGCAGTTTGCGCCTAACCAAGGAGTCCAAATGGGTTTGCTCGACAACCTGGAACAGCGCCTAGACCGAATCGTAAATGGCTCATTTTCTAAGGCCTTTAAGTCTGAAGTCCAGCCGGTCGAACTGGGTGCTGCTTTGCAACAGGAAATCGATAACCGGGCAGACACAATTACTGGGCAGACCGTGGTGCCCAACATATTCATTATTGAACTTGGTTCTGTAGATCATGAGCGCCTTGCCGCTTACTTTGAGACCCTTTCAGTTGAGCTTGGCACTTTGGCTGATGCTTATTCCATCGAGCAGCGCTACACCACAGTAGATTCCGCCCACATCACCTTTGATCTTGATCCCGAGCTGGAAACTGGCGTGTTTCGTATTCGCAGCACGGCAGCTAAGCGACCTGCCGATGCAGTCCAGGCCGCTCCAGTAGCGCAAGATGCAACGCCACAAGTTCCACTTACTTCTTTCACGCCAGAGGCAACACCATACTTAACTTCGATAACTGGCGAAGAATTCAAAATCACGCAATCAGTTACCAACATCGGTCGTGGCGTAGAGGCTGATATTCAAATTGATGACACGAGTGTTAGTCGTTTACATTGCGCGATTGTTTTAGGTTCCGATGTTTTAGTGCGTGACCTAGGTTCAACAAATGGAACTGTAGTCGATGGCACTCGTGCTTCTGAAGCCTTGCTTCGTGATGGCTCAATCATAAAAATCGGAAACATTACTCTGACTTACATGAGTAAGTGAGCTGACAATGTCTGAACTATTGCTCAGCATTCTGCGAATCGGTTTTCTGATCGCACTCTGGTGGTTTGTCTTAACTGTGGTTTCTGTTTTGCGACGAGACTTACAAGCACCGCGTGATGCAAAACCACTAACTCCTGCGCGCTCATCAAAGCGACCTAGCCCGCGACCAACACTTCGAGCTAGAAAAACTTCAACTCAACTTGTAATTGTTGAAGGCGCACTTACTGGAACTGCGGTTCCGTTGGGTTCATCGCCAATCATTATTGGTCGAGCACCTGATGCCACAATTGTTTTGGACGATGACTTCGTGAGTACCCATCACGCTCGCCTAACACCTAATGGCAACCATTGGATCGTTGAAGACCTTGGGTCAACAAATGGAACCTGGATTGATCGCACTCGAGTTTCCACACCAACAGTTTTCCGCCCTGGCACTCAACTGCGCATTGGTCGAACCAGCATGGAATTGAGCTCATGACCGGTTTAAGTCTTCGCTTTGCGGCACGTTCAGAAATTGGACGAGTGCGTCGTAATAACGAAGATGCTGGATACGCTGCTACAGATTTGCTCGTAGTTGCTGATGGCATGGGCGGTCATGAAGCAGGTGAACTTGCTAGCGCTGCAACGGTCGCTGCAGTTGTAGCTGCTGCGGCTTCATCAGTTGGCGCAGATGAAGTTCTTAATCAACTTGCTGAAGCCGTGATCACTTCCGGTGAATACATTGCAGATGTTGTTGCTGGTAATCGAGATCTTGCTGGCATGGGCACGACGATGACAGTTGTTGCATTGCGCGAAGATCGCATTGCAATGGCACATGTTGGTGATTCACGTGCTTACGTTTATCGCGATTCAGAGTTGCAACAAATGACAAAGGATCACACTTTTGTTCAGACTTTGGTTGACTCTGGAGAAATCACTTTAGAAGAAGCAGCTGTTCATCCACGACGAAACTTAATGATGCGAGCCATTGACGGCATTCACGCAGTTGAAGTCGATTTGTCAGTTCGCGAAACTCGTGAAGGTGATCGCTATCTACTTTGCAGCGACGGACTCTGTGGTGTTATCGATGGCACACAGATTGCAGAGTGTTTGTCGCATGAAGATTTAACTCAAGCTGTGACAATGTTGATTGACGCAGCGATGGCTGCAGGTGCACCAGACAACATAACAGTCGTGGTTGCAGATGTTGTAAACGACAATCTTGAAGTTGATCCGGTACTGATTGGTTCGGCAGCTGATTCACTTAATCAATCGCGGTTACCTGCTGTTGATTTTCCCGATGAAGGTGAAGCTTCAGTTCAGACAAGCGATCGTGACTTATTGGAATCTGGAAAAAGTTGGCTAGTTCCAGTGCTTTCAACCATCGGAGTGATTGCGGTAGGAATTGCTGCCACGCTTTGGTGGCTGGCCAATCAATGGTTCGTTGGGGTCTACGAAAAAGAAGATGTGGTTGCGATCTTCCAAGGTGTCCCTGCCGGTGGCATGTATCGATTAGTAGAGATCACTGAGATTGAAGCTGGGAAATTGCCAGAGTATGAACGCGACCAGGTGTACCAAACTTTCGAATCTGGTGATTTTGAAAGTGCCGAGGCTGCAGTTGAACGCCTAAAGCTAAGTGCTGACTTATGTGTATTGACTCCTGCAACACCAGGATGTCCGGAGATTGCTCAGTGAGCGAAACTCTAAATCGGTATCGAGTTTCAACTCGGCGCTCAGCAGAACTGGCGCTGTTGGTCGGAGCTTGGCTAATTGGAGTTTTTGCTTGGATCTTGGTGGATGCAGCAACTGGCGAAACTTCATTAGGCGGCTGGACTTCATTACTTAGTGCTGGCGTACTTCTGTTAGTTACTCATGGTGTTGTACGTTGGCAGGCTCCATATGCAGACCCGTTGTTGCTACCAAGCGTTGCTGCTCTAAACATGCTTGGCCTTGCCATGATTCATCGCTTAGACATTGCTGCTGCGCAACGCGCGATTAGTAATGGCAGTCCAACGCCAACTCCAGATGTATACCTGCAACTGACCTGGATGTTGGTTGGCTTAGTTGCATTCATGCTGGTCTTATCTTTTGTTAGCGATCACCGCAGATTGCAAAGGTTCACATTTACTGCAGGGTTTGCTGGCATCATCCTTCTGTTTCTTCCGTTGCTACCTTTCATTGGCAGTGAAGTAAATGGCGCACGGCTATGGATTAAGTTTCTTGGCTTCACATTCCAACCTGGTGAATTAGCGAAAGTTGCACTAACAATCTTCTTCGCTGGATTTTTAGTTACTCGCAGACATTCACTCGCGTTAGTTCACAAAAAAATTCTTGGTGTTGGTGTTCCACGCGCAAAAGATGTTGGTCCGCTTTTGTTGGTGTGGCTCGCTGCGCTGATGGTTCTAATTCTGGAACGCGATCTTGGAACTTCATTGCTACTGTTTGGTCTCTTCATTGTGATGCTTTACGTTGCAACCGGTCGCCGTTCCTGGGTACTAATCGGTGGCGGACTGTTAACGATTGGTGGCGCGTTGGCTTACCAGGCATTTGGTCACGTGCGGGTTCGCTTTAATGTTTGGTTAGATCCGTTCGCTGATGCAAATGGTTCAGGTTTTCAAATTGTGCAATCACTTTATGGCTTTGCTAACGGTGGAATCTTCGGAACCGGTTGGGGCCAGGGTTACCCACAATTAGTTCCTTTTGCAAAGACTGACTTTATAACTTCTGCTCTCGGTGAAGAGCTGGGCTTGATGGGAATCATTGCAATCCTGTTGCTGTTTGCAATTGTCGTTGAACGTGGTGCCCGCGCAGCTGTTGCAACTCGTGATCCGTTCGGCAATCTTTTAGCAATCGGTTTGACCACCGTGATTGGTATCCAGACTTTCATTGTGATTGGTGGTGTGACTCGACTAGTTCCATTGACTGGACTAACGACTCCATTCTTGTCTTATGGCGGTTCATCATTAGTCGCGAACTACATAATCATTGCGCTTTTGATTCGAATTTCTAATGCAGCACGTGCACCTGAAGTTACTGATGCTGAATTAGTGCTGCGTCAAGATGGTGACCGAAATGATTAGACAGATCAACCGAGTTACTGCTGCCATCATCGTCTTGCTGCTGGCTTTGATCATTAACCTTTCTTACATTCAAGTGTTTCAAGCTGGTGAACTACGAGGTCAGGCTGGAAATCAACGCGTAACGTTGACTGAATACTCCCGTGAGCGCGGACCAATCTTGTTGGGTTCTGAGGCAATCGCAGAGTCAACGCCGACAACTGATGCATTGAAGTACCTACGTGAATATCCAGACGGTTCAAACTATGCCTCGATAACTGGTTTCTACTCTGTGGTCTACGGAGCTACCGGAATTGAATCAGAAGCAAACAATGTTCTTGCTGGCAATGACAGTCGTTTTTTCGTGGATCGTCTGCAACAACTTTTTGCAAATCGCGAACCAAAGGGTGGTGCGATTCGTTTAACTATCAATCCGGATGCTCAAGTTGCAGCGATGAAAGCGCTTAATGGCAGAACTGGTGCGGTAGTTGCAATTGATCCGACTACTGGTGCGATTTTAGCTTTAGCAAGTTCACCATCATTTGATCCAAACTTGCTTTCGAGTCATGACGCTGGCGACATCCAAGCTAACTATGACGAGTTGAATGCGGATCCAGATCAACCTTTGCTCAACCGATCAATTGCTATGACTCTGCCGCCAGGATCAACTTTCAAATTAGTTACAGCTGCTGCTGCCTTAGAGTCTGGTAACTACGTTGCTAACTCGGAATTGCCTGGTCCGACGCAAATCAACTTGCCAGGAACTGATGTGCAGCTGGGTAACTGGAACGAAAAGGCTTGTGGCCCTGGTGATGTCACAACCCTGCAAGCAGCTCTAGAGATTTCCTGCAACACTGCATTTGCTTGGCTGGGTATGGAATTGGGCGCTGATGCAATCAGCGAACAGGCGCAGAAGTTTGGATTTGAATCGGAATTTGAAGTCCCTATGACGGCTGCAATCAGCAGGTTCCCAGCAGATCCAAATAAGCCACAAACTGCAATGAGTGCGATTGGTCAATTTGATGTTCGTGCAACTGCGCTTCAGATGGCAATGGTTGCAGCCGGAATTGCTAATGATGGCGTCGTGATGAATCCGTATCTTGTTAGCCAGGTACTTGGTCCAGATTTAACTGTGTTGCAAAATACCAACCCGTCAGCTTTTGGTCGAGCTATGTCGGTTGAGAATTCCAAGATTTTGCGAGACATGATGGTTGGAGTGGTTCAAAATGGCACTGCGACAAAAGCCGCTATTTCTGGGATCAACGTGGGTGGCAAGACTGGTACAGCAGAAAACGCGCCAGGAGAACCAGCACATGCTTGGTTTGTTGGGTTAGCCCCAAGCGATCAATCCAAGGTTGCCGTGGCAGTTGTCTTGCAAAATGGCGGCGGCGCGACAGAAGTAAGTGGCAACTCACTGGCTGCACCAATTGCTGCAGCCGTGATGCGCGCAGTTCTAAAACAATAAGTAAGAATAGAAGAGTTAGAACCGGGTCAAACATGGCGCGGGGCTAGACAGGTATAGGAGAAATCAAGTGAGCACCTTCACCCAACTCGGTGACAGATACGACGTCGGTCAAGTAATTGGTCGCGGCGGTATGGCCGAAGTCTATGAGGGCACTGATCGCCGCTTGAATCGTCGCGTTGCAATCAAAGTGTTGCGTCCTGACTTAGCCCGTGACCCAATGTTCCAAGAGCGATTCCGTCGTGAGGCGCAATCAGCAGCTGGACTGAATCACCCGAACATTGTTGCAATCTATGACACCGGTGAAGATCTAATCGGTGATGGTGCAAACCAAGTAAGCGTTCCATACATTGTTATGGAGTTCGTTGATGGCGTGACTCTGCGTCACATGCTAAACAATGGTCCAAGAATTTTGCCGGAACGTGCACTTGAAGTTATTGCTGGCGTACTAGCCGCACTCGATTACGCACATCGTCATGGCATTGTGCATCGTGACATCAAGCCAGCAAACATCATGATTAATACAAATGGTGATGCAAAAGTTATGGACTTTGGAATTGCTCGCGCAATGAGTGATGCCGCAACTTCAGTAACTGCAACTAGTGCCGTTATGGGAACTGCGCAGTACTTGTCACCAGAACAAGCTCGCGGTGAATTAGTTGATGCCCGAAGTGACATCTATTCAAGTGGTTGTGTGCTTTACGAATTGCTAACTGGTGTCACACCATTTAATGGTGACTCGCCAGTTGCGATTGCATATCAACATGTAAACGAACCACCTAAGCCACCTTCGGCTTTAGATAACTCGATTCCAAGCAGTTTGGATTCAATTACGTTAGGTGCGCTTGCAAAGTCACCATCGAACAGATACCAAACAGCAGCTGAAATGCGCAGTGATGTTGAACGCTCAATTGCAGGCATGCCGATCATGTCTCGACAGAATCATGCAACTGAAGCCATTCCTAACAATGCGCCAACTGCTGCAATCCCAATCGTTGATGGTTTGCCAGGAACTGTCGCGGTAGCTCCACCAAAGACAACAAATAATCGGGCTCGCTGGTTCTTCACTGGCTTTGCTACAGTGCTGGCTGCATCCTTAATCTTTTTACTTGGCGACAATCTCTTCAACACTGGACCAGAGACCGTTGCGGTTCCAAATGTGAAAGCCCAAACTGTTGAAGAAGCCACACTTGCTCTGACTGAAGTTGGACTAATTGTTGGCACTCAAACTCCACAAGCTGATGACAATGCGCCAAAGGGAACCATCATTGGACAAGATCCAGCAGCTGGCGAACTTATTGAATTGGGGCAAGCCGTTAACTTAATTGTTTCAGCGGGCAAGGACCAGACAAATGTTCCGGACTTGGTAGATCTGACATCGAGTGAAGATGCTCGACTGGCATTAACTGAAGCCCGATTGGTTCTGGGCAAGGTAACGCCTAAGGACAGCGATAAGCCGGAAGGCACAGTAATTGCCCAAGATCCAGAAGCTAATACTTCAGTGGACATCGGTACTTTGGTGAGCATCACGGTCTCGAGCGGCAAAGTTCCAGTACCAAATGTTGTTGGTGCCACTCAAACAGACGCGAAGAACACTTTGCTAAACGCAGGCTTCTTAGTTGAAGTGGTGTTTGAGGAAAATGGTGCAGTTGCCGAAAACACCGTTATCTCGCAGAACCCAGCTGCAGATGCAGTGACGCTAAAGGGCACAACCGTAACGATCAAGGTTTCGAAGTTACCTATCGTGGTTGCCCCAACGCCAACGCAGACGCCGACGCCGACGCCGACTGTGACCACGCCTTAACTCACCTAGACTTACTGCTGTGACTCGCATTCTGGTTATCGATAACTACGACAGTTTTGTTTTCAACATTGTCCAGTACCTTGCTCAACTTGGTGCCAAGGTCGATGTGAAACGTAATGACGAAGTTACGGTTGAACAAGCTCGGGAATACGACGGAGTATTGCTGTCACCAGGTCCAGGAACTCCGGCTGACGCTGGCGTTTGCATTGACATCGTCAAAGAACTGGGTGGCGAAGTTCCGATCTTTGGTGTCTGCCTTGGTCATCAAGCAATTGCTGAAGCATTTGGCGCCACAGTTTCCCGCGCTCCAGAATTACTCCATGGAAAAACTTCCCAAGTTTTTCATCACAAGCAAGGCGTCCTTGCAGATCTTCCTTCGCCATTTACTGCAACGCGTTATCACTCACTCGCAGTGGAACGAGATACGGTTCCCGCTGAATTAGAAGTAACGAGTGAAACTGAAGATGGCGTCATCATGTCACTTCGCCATAAAGACTTTGATATCGAAGGTGTGCAATTTCATCCCGAGTCAGTACTGACTGAGGGCGGACACAAAATGTTAGCCGAGTGGTTAGTTAGATGTGGCGACTTAGATGCTCGGAACTTAGCGCAAGGTTTGCAGCCAGTAATTCCAAATTAGCTTTTCGGTAATTTGTTTCTTAGTTATTGCTGTTCGATCGACCCTTGCCAAGCTGGAATCGTTGTTTGATTCAAGATTGAAACATCCCAGCCAAGATTAAAACGTTCAACGTATTCCCGATAAAGCGAAACACCAGGCTCGTCGTTTAATGCTTGTTGTAGTTCCGAAGTATTTCCTATCGCAGTAACAACAAACGGTGGTGAGTAAACGCGACCTTGCAACAACAATGTGTTGCCTACGCATCGAATTGCTGAAGTGCTGATGATGCGCTGGTCCATAACTTGCACTGCTGTTGCGCCACCTCGCCACATTGCATTGACAACACTTTGCACATCTTGTTGGTGTACAACTAAATCGTCTGGCACTACGCCGCTTGCTAGGAGTTCTCCAGGTTCGCGTGGTGCATCATCTAGCGAGATTCGAAGTGCTGAGCCTGAAACTGGAGTTAGGCCGGTGGCTTGTTCAAGCTGGCTGATTTGAGAACTTAAAGCAGGATCAACTCGGGTGATAGATAAGTCGTTCACTTCTGTTGCCAGAGTGTCTACTTCAGATTGCAAAACTCCGACTTTATTGGCTCGGTCCAAAACTAAGCTTCGAAGATCTTCCAATCCGCCTGTGCGCAGATTGGTGCCATCAGCGGTGATTCCACTGGCCACAAAGAGGAAACCAGCCAGGGCGGCAGCCGTGGTAACCAGGGTGGTTTTGGTTCGTTTAGAGAGGTTTCTCATTTACTTATCCACAGGGTTATCCACCGCTGGGGAGGAATTACACCCATGTCATTTACTTCCAGCGAGTGGCAAGCGCAAAACCAACGCCTATAAAGGCAAAGCCAATAAGTACGTTAGTTAAGTTGCCCAAATCGGACATAAGTGGGACCTGAGAACCGATCAAATAAAACACCACTATCCACAGCAGTCCCAAGATGAACATTGTCACCATGGCGGGTGCTAGCCAAACCGGATTACCCACCTTGAATGACTCTGGCGCCTTCGCCGGAGGTGGGGTGTAGGCGGCTTCTTTTGATT
>JBIIZV010000106.1:0-3821 GCA_044346095.1 Candidatus Nanopelagicales bacterium | reverse complement strand
TGGATTCCAGTGCATCGCACTTGGCGCTTAAACGAACGTCATTATGGAGCGTTGCAAGGTAAAGATAAAGCTCAAACTTTGGCTGAATACGGCGAAGAGCAATTCATGTTGTGGCGTCGATCCTTTGATA
The DNA here is from genome assembly GCA_044346095.1 of Candidatus Nanopelagicales bacterium. Lineage (GTDB taxonomy): Bacteria > Actinomycetota > Actinomycetes > S36-B12 > UBA5976 > UBA5976. Next base: position 3,691 of record JBIIZV010000106.1, on the reverse strand, counting down.
CCCCGCCACCAGTCATTGATCCAAACAATGAGTTCGCCCAAACCAACGATCCGCGCTACGCCGACTTAGGCAAAGACCTGCCAGGCACTGAGTGCTTAGCTGATGTCGTTGTTCGGATGTTGCCTTACTGGGAATCAAACATCGTCCCAGACCTTAAAGCTGGAAACACTGTGATGGTTGCAGCACATGGAAACTCATTGCGCGCTTTGGTTAAGCATCTGGATGGCATTAGTGATGATGATATTGCGGGACTAAACATTCCCACTGGAATTCCGTTGGTCTATGAATTAGATGGCAAATTCAAACCAGTGGTTCCTGGTGGAAAGTATTTAGATCCAGAAGCTGCGGCAACCGCTGCTGCTGCTGTGGCTAACCAAGGCAAGAAGTAGAAACTTCTACTTGGGTGCAACTACTTCCCAAGGCACCGTAACTTCACCTAATCGCCAGCGAATTTTGTTATCCAAGATTGGATAACTCGATTGCATGGCTTCAACCGTAGCAACCCATCGTTGTCTGGCACCAAACGGAATGATCGCCGAATTGCTTAGCCAGGCACGATCGAATTCCTGTAGGAAGTCATAGATTTTTTCACCTGGAACATTTCGATGAATTAATGCTTTAGGCAAACGAGGTGCAATTTCAGAAGGTAACTCAAGGCTTCCTACGTGCAGGGAGATCGTAAATGTTTCCGGCACACTCTCTTGGCTTCGCAGCGAAACCCATGAGCTGCGCCTACCAATTTCATCGCAAGTTCCTTCAACCAAGAAACCTTCTGGGGCTAATCGACTTGTCATAAGTTGCCAAGACTTTGTCACTTCACTTTCGTCATATTGACGAAGCACGTTAAAGGCTCGAATTGCGATGGGTTTTCGAGAACTTGGTAGCGGTACTTCAAATCCCCCATATGCAAAATCAAGCCCAGGTTCAGTAATTTCTGCGGCCTGCTTGACTCTGAGCGGATCAATCTCAATGCCAACTACTTCGACATCAGGCCTTACGTGTTTGCGAAACCTATAGAACATTTCTTGTGTCGTGATGGGTGTCGCGCCGTAACCTAAATCAACTACAACTGGATCTTGGGAATTTCTGATGATGGGGCAAACTGCATGCAGCATCCATCGATCAATCCGACGAAGTCGATTTGGATTTGTTGTGCCTCTGGTGATGTCACCGAGAACCGAAGGGGTCACCGACGACCTGTCATGTCGTTGATCTTTACGCGAATGTCTGCCAGGTAAACACCGCAGGCAATTAGGCCGATGATTCCAGTGAATCCCCAAGCACCAAACAGAATGTGTCCCAAGATGCTACCGATCGTGATCGCTAGCCAAATGTTCTTAGTTTGGCGATTTAGAAATGGGAAAGCTTCAGCTGGAGCTTTGATTACATCCGAAAGTGCCCAGGCCTTGATACCAAGTGCAATGTAGCCAGAAACTAACCAGATCAAGTCAACTGTTGATTCCACGATTTTCCAATCCTTCGTTTTCTAAATCCTAATCGAACTTTTTGCAAACATAATTCGCCATGGCCAAGGCGCTAGTCCAAGCTGGCGATACCGCGTTTAGCAAATGGGTTGAGTTCTCATCGCCGCGAACCACAAAATCCATTTCAAGTTTCTTATTCTTGATGTCTAGAAGTTGAGCCCGGATTCCAGGTTTGCCGCGCTGTTTGAAATCTTTTGGATCCACGCTTGGTACCAATGCCTTAGCCTGTGAAACTAGATGGCGTTGCAAATACTTCGGCATCTCAGATTTAATCAAGCCCAGCACATCGTGGTGTTTACTCGTTAGAAACTTTGGATAGATGCCAACAATGTTCAAAATCTCTTTCGGGCTTAATCCTCCAATTCCGCCATAACTTTCTCGGGAGAAAATTGGAATCGCAGTTGGGCCAATTTTTGCTCGCCCATCGATTGTCACAGTTAAGTGCACACCTAAGAATGGGTTACGAACATCTGGCACCGGATAAACGTGGCGCTGTAGTTTGCCTGGTGCCCAATTGCCATACCAATACAAACCCTTGAATGGCAGCATCACGTAGTCATCGCAATATCCAAATGGTTTTGCAACCTTGTCGGCATAAAGTCCAGCGCAGTTAACTATGTGACCAATGGAATAGTTGCCCAAGTTTGTGATGATTCGATTTGGCGTTGTTCGCAATACTTCATGACCCAGCTTTAGCGTCGTACCTTCACGAACAACTTTGTCCGCTAGGGCCTGCGTGACTTCGAGCGGATTCGCCACCGCCGTCTTTGGTGACCAGAGAGCAAGTTCCGAAGTCTTGGCGAGCGGCTCTAATTCAGCAAGTCGATCAGGAGTAACAAGTTCAGTGACTACCCCGTTGGCATTACCGCGTCGATGTAATTCCTTTAACGCAGCTACCTCTGATGGATTCTGAGCAACAACAACTTTCCCGGCTTCTTTTACTCTGATGTTTTCTTCTCTGCAGAAGTCACGCAGTAACTGGTTACCATCACGTGTTAACGCAGCTTTCAATGAATCAGGTGAGTAATAGAAGCCGGCATGCATCACGCCGCTATTTCGGCCACTTGCGTGCTCGCCAACAGAACTTTCCTTATCGAAAACCGCAATGCTCGCATTTGGGTGAATCTGGCGAATTCGATTCGCCATAGCTAAGCCAACAATTCCGGCTCCGATTACTCCGAAGTCGAAATTGTTGGCAGCCATATGCAGTTTGTTACTCAGAAACTCCAGCAGTATCAGCCGGCGCGATTTCAATGTCAGAAAGCTCGCCCTTGAACTCGCCTCTGATTGTGAACTTGGCATCATCGCCTTCGCCCTCAACATCAACAATCACAATTTCGCCTGGCTTGAGATCACCAAAGAGCATCTTTTCGCTCATTGGATCTTCAATCTCGCGCTGGATTGTTCTACGCAATGGGCGCGCACCCAAGACTGGATCGTAACCACGCTTCGCCAGCAATGCCTTGGCGGCCGAAGTTAGTTCGATTGCCATGTCCTTGTCCTTCAAGCGGGAATCCAACTTGGCGATCATTAGGTCTACGATTTCGACGATTTCATCTTCACTTAACTGGTGGAAGACGATGATGTCATCAATACGGTTCAAGAACTCTGGGCGGAAGTGAGTCTTTAGTTCGTCGTTGACCTTTGCCTTCATGCGTTCGTATGAAGTCGTGGTGTCGTTACCATCAGCAAAGCCAAGGCTTACGCCCTTTGCAATGTCTCTGGTTCCAAGGTTGGTAGTCATGATGATTACCGTGTTCTTGAAGTCAACAACGCGACCTTGGGCATCAGTTAGACGACCGTCTTCCAGAATCTGCAACAACGAGTTGAAGATATCAGGGTGAGCCTTTTCAACTTCATCGAATAGCACGACGCTAAATGGCTTGCGGCGAACCTTCTCAGTTAGCTGGCCGCCTTCTTCGTAACCAACGAATCCTGGAGGCGAACCAAATAGTCGAGAGACAGTGTGCTTCTCGGAGTATTCAGACATATCCAACTGGATAAGTGAATCTTCATCACCAAACAAGAACTCAGCAAGTGTCTTGGAAAGTTCAGTCTTACCAACACCTGATGGACCGGCGAAGATGAACGATCCACCTGGACGCTTTGGATCCTTAAGACCAGCGCGAGTACGACGAATTGCCTGAGACAAAGCCTTGATTGCCTGCTCTTGTCCGATAACTCTCTTGTGTAGATCGCCTTCCATA
>JBIIZV010000105.1:0-3834 GCA_044346095.1 Candidatus Nanopelagicales bacterium | reverse complement strand
CAAGTTGCAATGAGCGCAGAACTGCAGATCCATCCCCTTTGTAAGGTCCTAAGTAATTAAGGATGCTTTCTTCCGAGAAGTTACTCACTTGGCACTCCAATTAGTTTTAACAGTTGTACTTCAAGGTGCTTGTCGCCCACTTGGATGATTTCAAGCGGTAATCCGATTAATTCAGCAGCGTCTTTTGCGGCAGCTTCTAGTTCAGGAGTTTGATGTTGAGCTAGCCATAAAACTCTTTTATAGGAATGGAAATAGTCATCGCGCAATTCTGGATAGCGATCCAGACCCATTTCTGTCATGACGCTTCGGCGAAAAGTCTTAACTAAGTAATCAGTAAATACATACGTCCCCGGAACGGCCTCGAACTCAGCTTTCATTTTTTCGGCAGTTGCAAATACGTCATAGCAATGGTCACCTGATAAGCGCGATACTTGATACTTGTCGCAAAGTGCATCAATTGCGCCATAGGTGCCGCAATCTGCGTAGGCAATCGCTACTTGGTCATGAGTTGGTTGCAATTCCAGAATCATTTTTTCAACTTCTGGTGCAATACCTTCAGGACGATTGTGTAGCAATGGGTTTATTGGCTCGATGCGCAAAGTTAGATTTCGACGATCGGCAATTTCGTGCACGTGGGCTGCCAGTGCACCGCAAGCTATAACAGCGACGCTCATGATGGAAGCGCCAGCTCCAAAAAGAATTTGTCATTGAAATCTGGGCGATCTGAAAGCTCTACGTAATCAACTTCATCAAGCAGAGTTGTTGCGCCACTTCGTTCGGTGCTTGAAAGTAGCACCATCTTTGCGCCTTCACCTGCAACGTTTCCAGCACTTACGATTCGCATCACTGGAAGTTTTGGAACAAGTCCAATTCCAATTGCCGAGGCTGGTGACAGGTATGAACCAAATGATCCAGCTAGTAAAACTTGCTGTACATCATCGTCAACTAGACCTACTTCTTCAAGAAGTAGGCGCCAACCGGTTGCAATCGAAGCTTTCGCGAATTGAAGTTCGCGAACATCGCGCTGCGACAAGTAAACCGTTGGTTCTTCGCCATCCCAATGAAGAACGAAAATTCGATCTCCGGCTTCACGGGTCAATAGTCGCGATGCTAAGTGGGGCGCAATCTTTGCAGCATCTTCATCTGTAACAAATCTGCCAGAGTCATCAATCAGATTTGCCTTATGCAATACATAAACGGCGTCAACTAGTCCAGAACCACAAATGCCTACCGGAGTAGTGTCTCCGATAACTCCAAGTTTGATTCCTTCGTCAGTAACTTGAACAACTTCGATCGCGCCATCTGCTGCGCGCATACCGCAAGCAATCGAAGCAGCTTCGAAAGCTGGTCCAGCCGGTGCGGCAGTTGTCAAAATTTGATCACCATTTGAAAGAACGATTTCGCAGTTAGTGCCGACGTCAATAAGTAGTCGAACTCGCTTATCGCGATCCATTCCAGTTGCTAGCACTCCAGCAACAATGTCGCCACCAACATATGCGCCAAATGCTGGAAACAAGAAAACTCGCGCTGACGGCAGCAACTCGATACCGACTTCAGCTGCCGTAAAGATTGGCCATTTCTGTGCTGCAGTAATGAACGGCGCAACGCCCACCGGCTCTGGGTCTACCCCAAGCAAAATCTCAACCATAGTTGCGTTTCCAGCTATTGCAATTTCATAAACCTGGTCTGCAGAAACTTCAGCTTCGGTGCAAACTTCTGCAATTAGCTCATTCAATGTGGCAAGGCCAGCAGTTTGCATCAAACCGGCTGCTAACGGATCCATCATGGTTGCTGAAATTCGTGAGATAACGTCGGCGCCAAATGGCTGCTGCTTATTCAGCATTGACTTAACTGCCATTGGAGTTCCAGTAACAAGGTCTAGCAGGGTTGCTACAACAGTTGTAGTTCCAAGGTCAATCCCGATTGCGTAGTTTTGCGCCGAGGTATCCCCTGGCTCGACAGCAATCAAAGCTTCATTAACTACAACTGCTGTGACTTTGAAATCGTTCTTGCGAAGAACAGTTGGAAGTGTCTTAAGTACTGAGAGATCGGCCTCAAATTCTAAGTCATCCATGGCATCGCGCAAGCGATCAATGTCTGGGCGCTGATCGTGAAGGGTTGGTTCAACAAGCTCCACGTAACGTTTTTGAACTGCCGGTCGCAGAATTACTTGGCGGCCAACTCCAACTGTTGCTGCCTTTGGACGAGTTGATAGAGGTGGAACATCTACCTTTAGATTTCCGTTTGCTCGGGCCACACATGCCAAACGCCAGCCATCGGCTAGTTGCTCTGGACTGAAAGCCCGAATGTCCAATCGCGAAACCGGAACTTCACCCTCGATAACTTGGATCTTGCACTTCTTGCAAGTTCCATGACCACCACAGGTTGAATCAATCGCTAAACCGTTCCAAGAAGCAGCATCAAATACAGTGACACCAGGTGGCACGCGAACATCAGTTCCACTTGGTGTGAACTGTAATTGAACGCGACCGAGTCCACTGACAGTTGTGTCGGACTTTGTGCTTTCTTCGTTTGGCACGATTAATCTCTCGCTTAGTTAAAAATTACGCTTCTTTGTTGGCACGGAAATTGGTGATCCAATTAGCGCCCCACTGGTCTAATCCGAGTAGAAGGTCTGCAGCGCGAACTGCTTGCACAACTTCTGGCGTGCGGCCGTCCATGATTGCCGAAGTAAGACCCATTGACATTGCCATTGGCATAAACGCTGCGTTTAAGGCGTGGCGGTTTGGTAGACCAAATGACACGTTGGAAGCACCAATCGACATGTTCAAGCCGTACTTTTCTTTGATCAAGTAGATCGTTTCAAGTGTGTGCTTAACATTTTCTGGATCAGCACCAACTGGCATGGCAAGTGGATCGATCAAAAGGTTGTCTAATGAGATTCCTTCTTTTTCGACGCGTCGCACAATCTTTTCGACAATTACCATGCGGTCCTTGGCAAGCATTGGGATTTCAATTTCATCATTTGGTAGCGCCAAGATTGCAGCGTCATATTTCTTAACCAAAGGAAGGATGATGTCCATGCGCTCGTCTTCACCAGTCATTGAGTTAACTAGTGCTTTTCCTTCATAAACTGCAAGACCGGCATCGAGAGCTTCAATAACTGATGAGTCGATGCAGATTGGCAGGTCAGTTAGGGACTGCACTAGCTTGATGGCTCGAGCTAAAAGTGCTGGTTCATCAGTTAATGGCACACCCATGTTTACGTCAAGCATGTCGCAGCCACCAGCAACTTGGTCAGCTACGTCGATATTGATTGTGGATAGATCATCCGCGCGAAGCTTTTCCTGGAATAACTTGCGGCCAGTTGGATTCAAACGTTCGCCAATGATTACGAATGGTAAGTCGTGACCCATCGTTACGGTCTTGGTGGCGGAACTAAGCACTGTATGCATGGTCGTCCTTTACTTCGTTTGTGGTTGAGCTATTAGCTGCTGTTTGGCGAACTCTGCCCAGATCTGTCATAAGTCTTTCTAGTGTCTCATCATTTCTAAAGTCAGTTAAATGCAGGCCTCGTACGCCTGGCTGAGCCAAGGCATGCTGGGCGAATTCAAGGGTTTGTAAATACGCTTCTTCGGCTGGATCAACTGCCTTTTCTACGCGAGCAATTTGATCTGCAGGGACATCAATACCCGGCACACTGTTGTGCATGAAGTTCAATGGCCTGGCACCCTTAACCAAAACAACGGTTGGAATAATTGCGATCTTGCCGGCAAGCCCAGCATCGCGAACTCCAGCACAGAATTTTTCCAGGCGATCTTGGTGGTAACAAATCTGAAGCTGAAGAAACTTTGCTCCAGCTGCATACTTCTT
>JBIIZV010000104.1:0-3835 GCA_044346095.1 Candidatus Nanopelagicales bacterium | reverse complement strand
AGCGATACAGAACGCTGGGTAGTCATCTTCAGCGTCATATTCATAGGCGCCATGATCAACAACCTCATAGCCCTTGCTAGTTAAGTGCTGTGTCAGTGCATCTTTGAATTCAAGTCCAGCATGATCGGTAGCTAAGTGAACGCGCATGTTTACCTCTTGTTGTCGTTGAACAAAACTTAATCGAAAATTGGATCTCTGGTGCGAGTTCGCTTCAATTCAAAGAAGCCGTCGGTGCCAGAAACTAGAACTACCCCATCCCAAAGCTTGCCCGCTGCCTCACCTCTAGGAATTGGAGAAACCACTGGACCAAAGAATGCAGTCTCATTGACCTGAATTACTGGCGTACCAACATCCATACCAACTGGATCCATGCCTTCGTGATGACTCTTCTTTAGGGCTGCATCAAAATCTGTCGACTCTGCGGCGGCAAGCAGATCTGCTGGTAGCCCGCACTCAGCAAGCGCTTCAACGATTACTGAAATGTAATCGTCGCCTCTACCTTGGTCATGAATTCGTGTACCCATAGCGGTGTACAACTTTCCAACTACTTCGTCACCATGTTGCTGTTGTGCTGCGATTACGACTCGAACCGGGGCCCAAGCGCGCTTCATCAAGTCAATGTATTTTTCAGGAAGTTCGCGACCGTCGTTTAAAACTGCTAACGACATGACATGCCATTTAGTTTCTACTGGTCGAACCTGTTCAACTTCGAGCATCCAGCGCGATGCAATCCAAGCCCATGGGCAAATCGGGTCAAACCAGAAATCTGCAGTAGTTTTTGATTCAGTCATGGATTCAGATTAGACCCGCATCTGCAGGCCTTGGTCGCAGGTGTCAAGATGGTGTCATTCAGGCAAATCAACGGGAGTACTAATGTCCAGCACAAATATCAGTCGGTTGGAAGCAAGTGAACGTTCCGCTGTAGTTCAAGCCCAAAACTATGACGTGGAACTAGACCTCTCTACTCGTGATGACACCTTTGGCAGTCGCACCACTGTCCACTTCACTGCTCGTGAAGGTAATTCAACTTGGATTGATTTCATTGCACCGAAAGTGCAGCGAATTGAACTAAATGGTGAGTCCCTGGATACCTCGATCCATGATGGCTTTCGCATTCCATTGCGAAACCTAAAGTCACACAACGTACTGATTGTTGAAGCAGAAGCTGCTTACATGAACACCGGCGAAGGTTTACATCGTTTTATTGACCCAGTTGACGACGAGATTTACCTCTACACGCAATTTGAAATTGCTGATGCACGTCGGGTATTTGCCTGCTTTGACCAACCTGACATCAAAGCAACATTCACTTTTTCGGTTACTGCTCCAGATCATTGGAAGGTAACTAGCAATTCACCAACTCCAACACCAAGTTCTGTCAGTGATGGCATTGCAAAGTGGGAGTTTCCTGCCACAAAGAAGATGTCTACTTACATAACTGCAATCGTGGCTGGCCCTTACTACGAAGTGCGAGATGAATACCAAGGAAAGTTTGGAACATATCCCCTGGGCTTGTTCTGTCGTAGTTCGCTTTCCGAGTACCTGGATCCAGAAGATCTATTTACCGTCACGAAGCAAGGCTTTAAGTACTTTGAAGAAGCATTTGACTACGGATATCCGTTTGAAAAATATGATCAGCTATTCGTTCCAGAGTTCAATGCTGGTGCGATGGAAAATGCAGGCTGCGTTACCCACCACGAGAGTTATGTTTTCCGCAGCAAAGTAACGCGTGCAACCTACGAACAACGTGCCAACACAGTGCTGCACGAAATGGCGCATATGTGGTTTGGCGATCTTGTCACCATGAAGTGGTGGGATGACCTATGGCTAAATGAGAGTTTTGCTGAATGGGCTGCGCATCACGCATCTGTTGAGGCAACTCAATACACCGAAGCCTGGGTTAACTTTGTAAATCAGCGCAAGGCATGGGGTTATCGTCAAGATCAACTTCCAACCACTCACCCAATCGTTGCAGACATGTTTGACCTTGATGCAGTAGAAGTTAACTTCGATGGCATCACTTACGCAAAGGGTGCCTCGGCTCTACGTCAACTAGTCGCGTGGGTTGGCGAGGATGCATTCTTTGCTGGTATTCGCGAATACTTCAAGAAGCACGCTTGGGGCAATACTGAGCTAACTGACTTGCTTGTTGAACTCGAAGCCGCAAGTGGTCGATCCCTTCAGGATTGGACTCAACGCTGGCTCCAAACCGCAGGCGTGAACACGCTGCGACCAGAAATTGTGATTGAGGATGGAAAGTACAAGTCCGTAACTGTAATTCAAGAGCCGCCCGTTGCACCTGAAGGTGTGGATCAACTTCTTCGACCACATCACATCGGAATTGGTTTGTACAACCGCGTCGGCTCAGTTATCAAGCGAGATAGCCGAATCGAAATCGACATCGATGGCGCTCGAACTGAAGTGCCACAGCTAGTTGGCATGCCTGCAGCTGATTTACTTTTATTAAATGATGGAGATTACACCTTTGTAAAGATTCGCCTGGATGAGAAGTCTGCCAAAACTTCTGCCACCGGATTACGCGATATTGAAGACAGTGTTTCGCGCGCTCTAATCTGGGGCGCAGCCTGGGATATGACACGCGATGCCGAGATGAGCACTACCGATTACTTGAACATGGTCCTTAGTGCAGATTTAGGCAGTATCGAAATTGGTGTGGCACAACAGTTGTTGCTCCAGGCCCGATCCGCTATTGAACAATTCGGTAACCCAGCAAACCGCGCAGCCAATCGTGATGCCTTGGCTGCTTCCCTGATTGAGGCACTTGCTAAAACAGAGCCGGGTAGCGATCACCAACTCGCGTTTGTTAAGAACATTGCCGGCATTGCCAGAACTAAAGATCACATTGCGCTTATTGCTGGCTGGCTTGATGGCAGTGCTACCCCGGCTGGCTTGGAAGTCGACACTGACCTTCGCTGGCAACTAGTTGCTCGCTTGGTTGCACTAGGTGAACTGCCTGCAACTGCTATCGATCAAGAACTCGAGCGGGACAATACTGCGGGTGGACAACGCCAAGCAGCATCAGCTCGAGCAGGCATTCCTACTGCTGAGGCAAAGTTAGATGCATGGAAGGCCGTTGTTGAAAATGATGATCTTGCCAATGCATTACTTGAGTCAACTGTCGGAGGATTTTCCCAGCCAGATCAACGTGAGTTGCTAGAACCATTTGTGGACAAATACTTCGAAGTCATTGGTGAGGTTTGGGAAACTCGAACAAATGAAATCGCACAAACTTTGACCTTGGGTCTATTCCCATCACTACTTGGTTCGCCTGAAATTTTGGCAAAGGCCGATGCCTTCATTGCAGGGTCAAAAGATGTTGGTGCAATCAGATTGATTCGTGAGTTGCGCGACAATGTTGCGCGATCACTTCGTTGCCAAACAGTTGATGCGAACTAATTGCTGATTTGGGAGCGTTCGTTTCCCGATACTTGGCGATCAGAAAGAGTTGGATCATCTAGGTAACCGTCGCGAGTTGACTTACGAGCTGCACTCGTCCAGCTCGGGCCAAGGGTTAGCAAAGTGATGATTCCAGTTATGGCCAATGGCAAAACCACGAACCATAAAATTGCGTTAAGCGTACCCATTGGCTCGCCCGGCTGATCTCCATCATCGCGCTTTAGGTCATCGGCAAATGCTGCTGAAGCAGAGGTTGCTGTCAGAACAGCTACGGCTGATGTGGTGGACCAAATACGGCGAATGCTTGTCGTCATGCCAATAGTTTACGACACAAATTTCGAGGATTGATTCTGGTCCGTGACTTCTGCGTCAATTCCAAGCAAACTAAACATATGACAAATACTGCGCTTCCGGATTG
>JBIIZV010000103.1:0-3871 GCA_044346095.1 Candidatus Nanopelagicales bacterium | reverse complement strand
GAAAGTTCCGATAACTACGGTCGGATGAACCGACTTAAGCGGTAGTTTCCGGCTCGATAGTCAGCTTGCCTTCGTTGATCTCGCGAAGTGCAATCGACAATGGCTTTTCTTGGTTACCTGATTCAACAAGTGGACCAACGTATTCAAGAAGACCTTCACCAAGTTGGGAGTAGTAAGCATTGATCTGGCGAGCGCGCTTGGCTGCATAGATAACTAATGCGTACTTGGAGTCCGCGACGGCCAAAAGCTCGTCGATCGGTGGGTTAGTGATGCCCTCTGGAGCAGCTACAGTCACGGTGGACTCCTTGAAATCAGTGATTTGGGAAAACTTCTATTGGAGATATTGTACCAACTCGCGGGCTGCCCGCGAAACGTCGTCATTTACGATCACATGATCAAAGAAACCCGATGATTCCAACTCTTTTAAGGCAACATCTAAGCGTTCCTGGATCTGGGTGGCTGACTCGGTCCCCCGCCCAGCCAGGCGTGCTTCTAAGTCTGCCCAGGCTGGTGGCTCAAGAAAAACCAGCACAGCCTCTGGCATCGACTCACGAACCTGACGGGCGCCCTGCACTTCAATTTCCAAAAGCACTGGAATGCCTTGAGCAAGTTTTTCTTCAGCAGATTTGCGAGGCGTGCCATAGCGGTTGCCAGCAAATTCAGCCCACTCAAGTAGTTCATCGTTGGCAATCATGTCAGTGAATTCTTCCTGGCTGACATAAAAATAGTTTTCGCCATGTACTTCGCCAGGACGTGGCGCGCGAGTTGTTGCTGAAACCGACAGCCAAGTAGTTGGTAGTTCCTTTAGGGCTTCTCGGATTACTGAAGATTTACCGACTCCACTTGGGCCAGATAAAACAACTAGATGTGCGCTCATAGTGCTCGCCCATTCAATGCCGACTTAAGCTTCTGGGCTTGAGTTGAACCAAGGCCCTTCATGCGACGAGATAGCGCAATGTCACAAGTTTCCATCAACGCAGATGCTTTTATCTTTCCGATACCAGGCAGTGATTCCAGGATGGTGATCACGCGCATTCCGGAAACTATGTCATCAGTATCGGCAACTGAAAGAACTTCAGTGAATGTGATTTTTGATTCCTTTAACTGACGACGAAGTGCGGCGCGCTTGGTACGAACTTCAACAGCCTTGGCAGACGCAGCTATGCGTTGCTCATTAGTTAAGACTGGGACGGCCACTTCGCTATGTTACTAGCAATGGTGGCGGCAGCTTCAGCGATATTCGCAGCTGCGGTGATTGGTCGACCAATCACCAATAAGTTGGCGCCATCTGAGAGTGCTTGCTCTGGAGTGGCAATGCGTTTTTGGTCACCAGCATCAGATCCCGCAGGGCGCACACCTGGAGTTATCAAAACTGTGTCTGGACCAACTTCGGCTCGCACGGCTGCAACTTCCTGTGGCGAGCAAACGATTGCGCGCGCACCAGCGGCAACAGATTGGGCAGCTAGGCGCTTAACGATGTCTTGAGCTGAACCATTCCAACCCATGGCAGCAAGTTGGTCTTGGGAAAGTGAAGTCAGAATAGTTACTGCAGTTACGTAAGTCTCAGGCAGCGCTTCGACAGCAGCCTTAACCATGTCTTGCCCACCTGAAGCGTGAACTGTTAAGTACTTCGGCGAAAGTTTTGCAACCGCATGAGCCGCTCCCGCCACAGTGGCCGGAATGTCATGAAGTTTTACGTCTAGAAAGATGTCGCAACCACTTGCTTCGCGGGCAACATGGACTGCGTCATGCCCATCGCGCAGGAATACTTCAAGACCAACTTTGACTACCTGAACATGTGGGGCTACCGCAGTTGCCCACTCGCGTGCAGTTGCTAAATCTGGGGCATCCAGGGCAACTGCGATTGGAGCTTTAGTCATAGTCAATCCTTCTGGTTTGTTCTAGGGCTAGTTCTTGTGCGCCAAGCCAACAACTTCGCTTAGCGAGTTGTAGCCACGGGACTCTAGTTCTTGACCTAATTCATTTGCAATCCGCCACGGTGCGCCCGGGTCACCAAATACAACGGTGCCGATGCTGACTGCGCTGGCACCTGCTGCAATGAACTCAAGTGCGTCATGGCCAGTGCGAATTCCACCCATGCCAAGGATTGGTAAGTGCGGCAGTGCGGCATGCACTTGATAAATCGCGCGAACTGCAACTGGGCGTATTGCCGGACCGGATAGACCACCTGTGCGGCCGCCAAGCATTGGCTTCATTTGATCAACGTCAATAACCATGCCAAGCAAAGTATTGATCATTGATACGCCATCAACTCCAGCATCAACAACACTGTGAGCAATTTCCACAATGTCAGTCACATCTGGTGAAAGCTTTGCCAGGACTGGCGCATCAGAATGCCAAACCGATCGAACAGTTTCGATGACTTGAGCTGCTGAAATTGGATTGCACGCAAACACTTGGCCACGGGATTCAACGTTTGGGCACGAGATGTTTACTTCAAGGCCATCGACACCTTCGACTTTGGCGAGAATTCGAGCGAGTTCGCCAAATTCATCAACGTTATTGCCAGCAATCGAAACGATAGTTTTCACATTGTTTGCGCGCAACCAAGCTAAATCATTTTCTAAAAAGGATTCAATTCCTGGGCCTTGCAAGCCAATGGAGTTGAGCATGCCACTTGGAGTTTCTGCCATACGAGGAGTTGCTCGACCAGAACGCGGAGCCATCATGATGCTCTTAGTAACTACTGCGCCAAGTGTTGAAACGTCACCAAACTGCGCAAGTTCCTTACCTGCTGCGGCGCAACCTGATGCAGTCAAAGTTGGAGCAGAAAGTTGAAGTGAGCCAAGGCTGGTTGTTAAATCAATAGACATTAGTGACCACCCGGACGTGGCGCGCCAAACGCATCACTTGGAACAGTGTGAACGTCATCCCAACGAACTCGATCGCCACGGAAGACTGGACCATCAACACAAGAGCGCGACATCCGAGTAACGCCATCATCACCAATGACTGGAAGGACACAGGTCATACAAACGCCAATTCCACACGCCATCGATTCTTCGACAGCGCACTGACTAAAGGCTCCATTATCTTGCGATACCTTTGCAACGGCTTGCAGCATCGGCATTGGACCGCAGGCATAGACCGCTTGTGATTTGTTTTTGTTGATCACGTCAGCCAACACATCAGTGACTCGGCCACGAACTCCTGAAGTTCCGTCATCAGTTGTAACGATTACTGAATCAGCGACGCCCTTTAGGTCTAAAACTCCAAAAAGTTTTTCTTGGGTAGCTGCGCCCAGCACAACATCTACTCGGCAACCACGTCCACGTAACTCGCGCGCTAGTAATTCCATTGGGGCTGCGCCATAGCCACCAGCCACAATTACGCAGGAGATCGGTTGGCGAGGTAACACGAATGGCTTTCCAAGTGGTGCGATTACGTCAATGACGTCACCAGCACTTTGAGTTGCTAGCCACTGCGTACCTTGACCATGGGCTGCAAAAATGATTTCTAGAGTTTGACCAGGTGTGGACTTGTGAATTGAGAATGCTCGACGAAGCAACATTCCCCCACCGATTCCACCAACAGCAACTGCAGCAAAATGTCCAGGTGCAACTTCATCAATTTCTGGGGCATCCAAAATCAAATGCAAGTAGTTGCCTACTGGAGAAATAGACCGAATCGTGCATTGCATTTGTTTCGCACTCATGATTGCTTCGCCAACAATTCATTTAGTTCAGCTACATGCTCTTGGATCGACTTAACCTTCATCGGGCCAGCTTGCAAGGATGCAATGCCTTCTACGGCTGCCGCTAATCCTTGAACCGTAGTAATCGATGCAGTGTTAGCCAGAACCGTTGCCATGCGGATTTCGTAACCATCGCGTCGAGCGCCAGTTCCATAA
>JBIIZV010000102.1:0-3920 GCA_044346095.1 Candidatus Nanopelagicales bacterium | reverse complement strand
GCACAAGTTACAAATCTATTTGGTGCGACCTACACTCCGCACGTTGCTGCTATCAACCCAGCAAAACTAGTTCGGTCCTTGGCCAATTTGGTTGAAAAACGTGGTGCCACAATCTACGAACATACTGCTGCTACCAAAATTGAACCTCGCAAAGTTACGACTGAGGGCGGGGTAGTTAATGCTCGCTACATTGTGCGCGCAACCGAGGGCTACACCAAAACTCTAGAAGGCCAAAAGCGAAAGATAGTACCGATCTATTCCTTAATGATTGCAACTGAACCTTTGAGTTCCCAAGTCTGGGATCAAATTGGCTTAGCGCAGCGAGAAACTTTTAACGACTTTAGACATCTGATCATCTATGGGCAGCGCACCGCAGATGACCGCTTTGCCTTTGGCGGTCGTGGAGCGCCATATCACTTCGGGTCATCGATTAAAGATGAGTACGACCAACACAGTAAAGTTCATCCTTCATTACTGGGTGTTTTGGCTGAACTATTTCCAGCTGTTGCTGGTGCCAAAGTAACCCACACTTGGGGTGGCCCACTTGGCGTAGCTCGCGATTGGATGGCTTCAGTTGGCTTGGACAATAAAACTGGAATTGGTTGGGCCGGTGGCTATGTTGGTGATGGAGTGGGAACTACCAACCTTGCTGGCCGCACTCTTGCAGACTTGATCACTAATCAGGAAACAAACTTGACCAAACTTCCTTGGGTAAACCACAAATCACGCAATTGGGAAGTTGAACCACTTCGGTGGGTTGGTGCTAATGCTGGGCTGCACTTTATGACAGCGGCGGACAATTCCGAAGAACGAACTGGCAAGCCTTCAAAAATTGCGGCTGCAGTTTCAAAACTCTTAGGACAGTAACTCATGACCGCGATCGTGTTGGCGCTAATTTGCGCCGTTAGTTATGGTGTTGCTGATTTCTGGGGAGGCCTGGCAACTCGGCGCGGCTCAATTTGGAAAGTTCTGCCAATCATCGTTGCAACTGGAATTGTGACGCTTGGACTTGCAGTTCCATTCTTTGGTGCAACCTTTAGCCAAGGCGCAATTGTCGCCGGTATTGCAGCTGGACTGTCGGGAACTATCGGTTACATCTTTATTATGTACGGCCTAGCCCTAGGTCCAATGAGTGTTGTAGCTCCGATCTCTGCAGTAATCGGTGCAATCATTCCTTTCGCTGTTGGGTTCTGGCGCGGCGAATCTCTTTCCACAGTCGGATTCATTGGTGCCGGCTTGGCATTTATCTCAATTGTGTTAGTTAGCCGCTCAACTGCTGATGCCACACACCCAGTTACTGCTAAAGCAGTAATCGTGGCAATCATCGCTGGACTTGGTATCGCAGGTTACTTACTTGGTATCAGTGGTGGACCTGATGACAGTGGACTGGCACCGGTGATTGTAGGTCGATTAGTTACTGGTGGAATCTTTGTATTCATTGCTATTGCAAAATGGAAAACCATTCGCCAAGGCGCAATTGATTACAAGTTAGCAATTTCTTCCGGTGCACTTGATGTTGTTGGTGGCACCACTTTCATGCTCGCGACTCGCGCCGGTGACCTAGTGCTAGTTGCCGTTGTAGCTGCGCTGTACCCTGCATTTACCGTCTTGCTTGCAAGGTTTGTTTTGCACGAACGCATGGAGCGACATCAGTTGATCGGCTTGTTCAGTGCTGGTGCGGCTGTAGTGCTCTTGGCCACAAGCTAAGCCATAGACTCGAAGCCTTATGTCCGCCATCCTGCTTGCCTTTGCCTGCGCACTGGCATATGGATTCGGTGATTACTTTGGTGGACTAGCAACTCGAACCAGTCCACTTTTTAAGGTCCTTCCAATCACGGTTGGTACTGGATTAGTTTCACTTTTGATTGCTGCACCATTTCTGGGCGCAGACTTTAGTCGAGAAGCAGTAACTGCAGGGTTGCTTGCTGGGCTTTCTGGTGTAGTTGGATACATCTTCGTTTTGAAGTCTCTCGGACTTGGTCCAATGGGAGCAATTGCTCCAATCACTGCGCTGGTTGCTGTCATCATTCCCTTTAGCGTTGGGCTATTTCGAGGCGAGCGGTTAACTGTCACTGGATCGATCGGCGCCCTGTTAGCTATGGCATCTATCGTGTTAGTCAGTCGCTCAACGAAGGATGCCACTCACCCACTCACTAAGATCGCAGCGATCTACGCGGTATTGGGCGGCTTTGGTTTCGCTGGATTCTTACTCAGCGTTGGTAGCGCACCAATTGGGTCTGGGCTTTCTCCAGTAATTACTGCTCGCACATTAAGTATGGTGATTTTTTGTGTGACTGCCTTAGTGCTCTGGAAGTCAATGGCCGGTAAGCCAGTGGATGCCAAGCGAGCCATGGCATCAGGTGCCTTGGATGTCTGGGGTGGCACTACCTTTATGCTCGCTTCTCAGCGCGGCCAGCTGGTTATCATCTCAGTTATCGCGGCCCTGTATCCAGCGATTACGGTATTGCTGGCTCGAATCTTCCTGAAGGAACGCTTGGAGCGCCACCAGGTCGTGGGGCTGTACGGCGCAGGTATAGCTGTAGTTTTGCTGACAATTTCCTAGTAAATTAAGGACCAATCGCCCACCAAGGGTGATTGAAGATTGGATCCAATCTGTGATAAATTGGATCCAATTCCAACGATAGGAAATCCAATGGCCGCTCCACAACATCCATTCGAGCTTTACGCAATCGACAGTTTGTTCAATGACGAACAGCTTGCAATGCGCGATGCAGTTCGTAAATTCGTCGATGACCGCATTAAGCCACACGTTGGCCAGTGGTTTGAAGACGGCGAGTTCCCAGCCCGTGAATTGGCAAAGGAAATCGGCCAAATGGGTATGTTCGGTATGCACCTAGAGGGCTACGGCTGTGCTGGCACAGATGCCACCTCCTACGGTCTAGCTTGCCTAGAACTTGAAGCCGGTGACTCTGGGCTTCGCTCGTTTGTTTCCGTGCAGGGATCCCTTGCCATGTTTGCAATTTGGAAGTTTGGTTCAGAAGAGCAGAAGCAAGAATGGTTGCCGCGTATGGCAGCCGGCGAAGCAATTGGCTGCTTTGGTCTAACTGAAGCCGATGCTGGCTCTAACCCAAGTGAAATGCGTACCAACGCCAAGCGCGATGGTGATGACTGGATTCTTAATGGCTCAAAGATGTGGATCACAAATGGAAACATTGCAGATGTTGCAATCGTTTGGGCCCACACCGATAACGGCATCGAAGGATTCGTGGTTCCAACCAATACCCCAGGATTTAAAGCCAACTTGGTTAAACACAAGATGTCACTTCGCGCTTCGATCACTAGCGAATTGGTATTCGATAATGTTCGCCTACCTGCTTCTGCAGTGTTGCCAGAAGTGCAGACTCTTCGTGGCCCGCTCTCTTGTCTATCTGAAGCTCGCTTCGGTATCTTGTTTGGTGTAGTTGGCGCAGCTCGCGATTGCTTGGAAACAGCCATCGATTACCAGTTGAACCGTCATCAGTTCAATCGCCCACTTGCTGCCTTCCAGCTGTCACAACAAAAGCTGGCAGACATGGCAATTGCTACCGGTAATGGAATGTTGCTAGCGGCCCACCTTGGAAAGCAAAAGGATCAGCATCTACTTCGCGCAGAGCAGGTCAGCATTGGAAAGAAGAGCAACACCCGAATGGCACTTGAAGTTGCTCGTGAATCTCGCTCAATGCTTGGTGGTTCCGGAATCACCTTGGAGTACCCAATCATTCGCCACATGAACAACTTGGAAAGTGTTTACACCTACGAAGGTACGAACGAAATCCATACCTTGGTTGTTGGTCAAGCACTTACTGGAATTGCAGCTTACGCCGACTACAAGGCCTAGTTTCTAAAATACAAAAGCCCCCGAGCGATCGGGGGCTTTTTTATTGGACTTAAACCCAGCGGGTGATCTTTCGTCCCTGCTT
>JBIIZV010000101.1:0-3931 GCA_044346095.1 Candidatus Nanopelagicales bacterium | reverse complement strand
TACATCAGTGATTGCTGCAGCTGGATGATCAATTACTGCGGCAGCAATTACTTTGGCAACACTTGCCGGTGGAGTTGCCACAAAAACGACGGCAATGTCCTGGTCTGAATACTTTGTAGCACCACTGACTTTAATTGCATTATCAAGAGCCACGGAATCAATGTCAGATAGAAAAACTTTCAGCCCTTGAGCAGTAAGTCCAAGTGCAATTGAAGTACCGATTAGGCCAGTGCCTACAACAAGTATATTTTTATCTTGAGCCATAAGTTAAATCTGCATTCAACTTATTGGGCGATATCTTGACGAAGAGCTTCTGCGCCTCGTAAGTAAACATGTTTGATGTCAGATCTTGGAATGTTGGTCTGCACTTGGACCATCACTCGTACTACTTTTTCCATAGCGCCTGTGACATCAATTTCTTGAGCGCAAATCAAGGGAACATCAGCAAGTCCAACTCCACGCGCTGCTGCAGCTGGAAACGCACTGTGTAAATCAGGTGTCGAGGTAAACAGCACACTGATCAAATCATCAGATGAGATGGAGTTGCGAGACATTAATTCCGAGAGCAATTCAGTTACTGCTTCGGCCATTTCAACTGCATCATCGTGCTGAAGGCAGGTTGCTCCCCTAATGGCTCTAACATTCATAGTTAGATTCTAGAGCCCAACTGAACTATAGAGTTTTCCCAATTCTCGGTTCTCCAGCACGCGCAAGTGGCCTGACTTCAAACTTCCAAGGGAAATTGGTCCGATTTTGGTTCGAACTAGGTCTTGAATTGGATATCCGAGTTCGTCAAAAAGCTTGCGCAGAATTCGATTGCGACCTTCATGGATAGAAATTTGCACCACAGTCTGGTTCTTGCCACTTTCATAGATTTTGCAATCTGTGACCGCTACCGGAGTGCCTTCGATCGGAATCCCGGCGATGATTCGTGCGATGTCTTCCTTGGAAACTCGGCCCGAGACTCGTGCCAAGTAAGTCTTCACAATCCCGTGCGAAGGATGACCCAGTCTTTGGCTAAGTTCGCCGTCGTTAGTCAATAACAACAAGCCTTCGGTATCGGCGTCAAGTCTGCCAACATGAAACAGGCGCTGTTCGTACTCGGCAACTAAGTCGCCTACACATTCCCGCCCTTGATCATCAGACATTGTTGTCACAACGCCACGTGGTTTATTGAGTGCTACAACAATGTGTCCGCTAGTTTGGGCAATTCGAACTCCGTCAACGTGAATGATGTCAACATCAGGATCAACTCTTGATCCCAACTCGTCTACTACTTCACCGTTAACAGTTACCCGGCCAGCTGTTATGAACTCTTCGCACTTTCGTCGAGAGCCAAGCCCAGCACTGGCCAAAACTTTTTGTAAGCGAACTTCGTTCTCTTCCATGGCTGACTAGTTATTCGCTAAATCTAAAACTTCTTCGACATTGTCAGGCATTGGCAAATGAGCGGCAATTGGCGGCAATTCGTCCAAGGACTTTAGGCCAAGGCGCTCTAAGAAATATGTTGTAGTTCGATACAGGTGTGCGCCAGTCTCGTGGTCGTGTCCAGTTTCTTCGATTAGTCCTCTAGTAACTAACGTGCGAACCACGCCATCAACATTTACACCACGGATTGCCGAAATTCTCGCTCGAGTTACTGGCTGGCGGTATGCAACTACTGCCAGAGTTTCCAAGCCAGCTTGGGAAAGTCTGCCGTGTTGTCCATCGAGTACAAATCTTTCAACGACTTGCGCGCAATTATCTCTAGTCCAGAATCTCCAGCCGCCACCAAGTTCACGCAAGTCAAAACCGCGTTCTTGGACTGCATACTCTTGTGCGAGATCGTGCAAAGTTGTAACAACAATTTCTTCGGGTGTGCGGGTTAAAGTCGCAAGTGTTGCGGTGGTCATTGGTTCTTCAGTGACCATTAATAGTGCTTCAAGCGCAGCGCGCAGCGATGGCGCGCCTAACGAAATACCGTCGTCTAACTCAGTTTCGGTAGCGGATTCGCCATCGATCAATTCAACTGTTTCGTCACTCATTTGGCTGGTCACCTATCTCGTCATCGACTTGCTCGCTTGCTTCAACATCACCCAGTTGGGTTCTAAAGTCTTGCACTTCAGTGGAATCAAACTCATCAATCTCTCGCAACGAATCTGCATCCAGATCGTCTTCGCCGATCCAACGAACGTAAAGCTCTCCCAGCGGCGTTGGTTGATCAAAAGTAACCAGACCATCGCGATAGATCTCAAGTAACGCTAAGAATCTTGCTACGACTAAAAGTGTTGTGTCACAGTCTCGAGTCAAAGTTCGGAAAGAGGCCTGGCCAACTCGTCTGAGTCTTTCAACAATGATTGCGGCTTGCTCACGAACTGAAACCCTTGCGGCATGGATGTGAGCCACTGAAATAATGTCAGGCAACTTTGGCTCAAGCGCGCGCGCAGCTAGGTTTGCAAAATCATCGGGACCCATTCCAAGCTCAACTTCAGGAAGTAGCTTGGCAAATTTTTCGTCTAAGCCTGCAGCCCGCGGGTGTTGACGTCCTGCGGTAGCTAAACGATGCTTAAAGTCTGCTGACATTTCCTTGAAGGCTCGATACTGCAACAAGCGTGCCAGCAATAGGTCTCGAGCTTCCAAGATCGCAATGTCTTCTTCGTCTTCTACTTCCCCACCAGGAATTAGTCGCGCAGCTTTCAAGTCGAGCAATGTAGCTGCGATAACTAAAAACTCAGTTGCTTCATCAAGCGTCCACTCTTCGCCACGCGCCTTGATGTAAGCAAGAAAATCATCAGTAACTTGATGAAGCGAAAGCGCAGTTACATCCAGACGATGCTTTGCAATTAATGAAAGTAGTACGTCAAAGGGCCCAGAGAATTCTTCTAAGGAAACAACAAATGAGTCTGAAGTTTCTTCCGGCGCAGCGGTCTTTAGATCAGGCTCGGCAGGCGCCGCAAACATTACTTAGCAACCGAGCCTTGAGTCTCTAGGCGAGCAACAAGTTCCCAAGCTAGATTTCGATAATTTTGCGCACCTGAAGAGTTTGGTGCTTGCTCAATAATCGAAACACCAGCCTTAGTTGTTTCAGGGAACTTGACCGTGCGAGAGATGGTTGTGTGGAAAACAGATTCGCCAAACGCATCAAGTACTGCCTGGATTGTTTCTCTTGTGTGCAATGTACGTGCGTCAACCATTGTTGGAAGGACGCCGTCGATAGTTAGGCGATTATTCAAACGTTCTTGAACCTTGGTAATTGTTTCGCGCAACATCTCAACACCACGCAGTGCAAAGAATTCGCACTCCATTGGAATTACAACACCATCGGCGGCTGTTAAAGCGTTTACCGTTAACAGACCCAAGGATGGCTGGCAGTCGATCAGGATGTAATCGTAAAGCGGACGAACTGATTCAAATGCACGATCAAGTGCGTATTCACGAGCAACTTCACCTGCAAGGCGTAATTCTGCTGCGCTCAATTGGATGTTTGCTGGAAGTAGATCAAGTCCGTTTACCGAAGTTTTCATGACAACGTCGGAAGCTGGGACTGAACTTGAATCCATCAACATGTCATAGACGGTTCGCTTGCCGCCCAAGTCATCTGGATTTACCCCAAGACCAATTGACAAGGATCCTTGTGGATCCATATCAACCATCAAAACTTTTCTGCCAGCTTCGGCCAGTGCGGCACCAAGGTTGATTGTGGTGGTGGTTTTACCAACACCACCTTTTTGATTTGTCATCGCGATTATGTAAGCCGGACCATGACTCGACAACGGCTTAGGTGCACTAAATGTTGGAAGCGGACGACCGGTTAGGCCGAGGACTGCGTCAGGAACTTTTGCTTCTCCCGCATTCACAATTGGCGTGACTGAAGCTTCGTGATCAATTGGCAACGCTGGTGCTGACGGCTGCGCGGAAGCGGCTTGCGCTTCTAACGGAGTTGGGATTGGGG
>JBIIZV010000100.1:0-3964 GCA_044346095.1 Candidatus Nanopelagicales bacterium | reverse complement strand
CTAAGTTGCTAAAGTCTGCCGGAATCGAATTCACCGAGCACGAGTACTCCCATGATCCCAATTCGGCCTCATTTGGGCTTGAGGCTGCTGAAAAACTAGGCGTGGATCCAAATCGAGTGTTTAAAACTTTGATTGCTAATGTCGATGAAAATTTTGCGGTTGCAATTGTTCCGGTCAATCAGCAAGTGAGTCTGAAGTCACTGTCTCGGGCCTTAAATGCCAAGCGCGCAACTATGGCTGACCCGGCACAAGCCGCTCGCCTAACTGGATATGTGGTCGGTGGCATAAGCCCACTTGGGCAAAAGCGACTACTAACCACAGTGATTGATGAATCAGCGAAACAGTTCGAAACAATTCTGGTTAGCGGTGGCAGGCGTGGCTTTGATATTGAACTTTCGCCAAATGATTTAGCACAGCTTCTTTCGGCGATGTTTGCCGAAATTGCTAGTTAGTTTGTAAAACTGGCGCTTCTAAACAAGCTGCACCAAGCAAGGCTTTTAGATCCGCGAAAAGCGATGGGGATGGCGCAACTCGTAACTTGTCATCAGTCTTAACTGATACAAACTTGTCAGCCTGCACCACAGTTAAGTGGACTTCAGTTGTGCCTGGATGCGCACTAAGAATTTGGCGCAATGAATCCATTACTGCTGCATTCACGCGAGTTTCTGGAATGTAGACATTTACTGGGCCAGAGTAAGCCGCACTGATATCTGGAACTGAAACTTCAAGAGCAGCAACTCGTGGGCCTTCATCATCACGCTTATCAATTCGAACCTTCATTAACAAAATCGCATCATCGTTAAGTAGCGTTGCAAACTTAGTAAACGTGTTTGGCCAAACCATGACTTCGACAACGCCTTCAAGGTCTTCGAGCGCAACAATGGCCCAGCGATCACCTGATCGTTTAGTGGTCTTAAGTTGCACGCTACTTACTAATCCCCCGAGCGTGACTACTGCTCCATCTGAAGCATCGGCAACGCCAGAGATTGGCATTGAAGTACTCATTGCTAAGACGTGCTCAACACCAAAGAGTGGGTGGTCGCTTACGTATAGGCCAAGCATGTCTCGTTCTTGGGCAAGCAAAGTCTTCTTGTCCCATTCATCTAATGAGATATTGACTTCGATGCCACCGATTGAATCGTCAGAAAAATCATCTGAGGAGCCAAACAAATCGAACTGACCGATTGCTTCAGCTTTCTTGGTATCCAAAACTGAGTCAACAGATTCAACGTGCACTGCGAACAAACCTCGTCGAGTGTGACCTAGTGAATCAAAGGCGCCAGCTTTGATTAAGGATTCAATCACGCGCTTATTGCAAACCTGTACGTCAACTTTTGCTAAGAAGTCACCAAATGATGTGAATCTACCTTTAGCGACACGACTTACCTTCAAGGATTCAACTACGTTAACGCCAACATTTCGCACAGCTGCTAACCCAAAGCGAATGTCAGTGCCGATAGCAGTGAAGTCAACATCTGATTCGTTTACATCTGGAGGCAGGACCTTGATACCCATACGACGGCATTCATTTAGGTAAACCGCAGACTTGTCTTTGTCGTCCTTAACGCTGGTTAGCAAAGCAGCCATGTATTCAGCTGGGTAGTTTGCCTTGAGATATGCAGTCCAATAGGAAACCAATCCGTAACCGGCGCTGTGGGCTTTGTTGAATGCATAGTCCGAGAACGGAACTAGGGTTTCCCATAATTTGTCGATTGCAACCTGAGAGAACCCGCGCTCTTTCATGCCAGCTTCGAATGGCACGTATTCCTTATCAAGAATCTCTTTTTTCTTCTTACCCATAGCGCGACGCAATAGATCCGCTTGGCCAAGTGTGTAGCCAGCAACTTCTTGGGCAATCGCCATAACTTGCTCTTGATAAACAATCAGGCCATAAGTGTCGCCCAGGATGCCAGCAAGTGGCTTTTCTAGGTCTGGGTGAATTGGAACTTGAGTTTTGCGCTTGTTTTTGTAGTCTGCGTAATCAGTGTGAGCGTTAACACCCATCGGACCTGGGCGATACAAAGCAAGAACCGCGGAAATATCTTCGAATGAGTCAGGGTTCATTGACCGCAGCAAGGATCGA
This sequence comes from Candidatus Nanopelagicales bacterium, assembly GCA_044346095.1. Classification (GTDB taxonomy): domain Bacteria; phylum Actinomycetota; class Actinomycetes; order S36-B12; family UBA5976; genus UBA5976. The sequence continues at coordinate 1,881 of JBIIZV010000100.1, read as the reverse complement.
ATTGGCCCACTGTCTAACTGGAAAACTCCAAGGGTGTCGCCACGAGCCAAAAGCTCATAGGTCTTTGGATCATCCAGACCTAACTCTTCAAGCACAACTGTTTCGCCACGATTGGAAGTGATGTTTAGCAAAGTGTCATCGAGAACTGTCAGATTTCGCAGACCCAAGAAGTCCATCTTTAGTAAGCCAAGTGATTCGCACGCACCCATGTCGAACTGAGTGATTACTGCGCCATCTTGATCTCGGCGCCAAACTGGCAAGACGTCAATCAATTCCTCTTTACAAAGGATTACACCAGCCGCATGCACACCTGGCTGGCGCTTTAGACCTTCAATGCCTCGGGCAGTATCAACAACTGCTCTAACGTCTGCGTCGTCTTCGTAAAGATCTCGGAATTCGCCAGCTTCACCATAGCGATCATGTTCTGGATCAAAGATTCCGGAAAGTGGGATGTCTTTACCCATAACGCCAGGCGGCATTGCCTTTGTGATTTTGTCGCCAAGGGCATATGGGAAACCAAGTGCGCGAGTTGAATCCTTAACAGCCGCTTTGGCCTTAATCGATGCGTAAGTGATGATCTGAGCCACGCGCTCTTCACCATACTTATGCGTTGCATAACGAATCATTTCGCTGCGACGTCGTTCATCGAAGTCAATATCAATATCGGGCATTGAGATTCGCTCTGGATTCAAGAAGCGCTCGAAGAGTAAGCCGTGTTGAATCGGATCAAGTTCAGTAATTCCAAGAGCCCAAGCAATCAGCGCACCAGCAGCAGAACCACGGCCAGGGCCAACGCGAATGCCTTCATCACGAGCATGGCGGCAAAGGTCAGCCACAACTAAGAAGTAGCCCGGGAATCCCATCTGCTCTACAACAGCAAGTTCAAACTTTGCGCGCTCGAGATGCTCTTTTGGAATTTTGTTTCCATTGAATCTGCGCTTTAACCCAATCTCAACTTCTTTGACGAGCCAAGTGTTTTCAGTCTCGCCAGCTGGAACTGGGAAGGAAGGCAAAAGATCTTGGCCTTCCACAAAATTGATGTTGCAACGTTCTGCAATCAATAAGGTGTTGTCGCAAGCATCAGGCAGTTCGCGCCAAACTTCTCGCATTTCGGCAGCAGTTTTTAGATAGAAGTCTTGGGCATCAAATTTGAATCGCTTTGGATCATCCATAGTGGATCGAGTGCCGATGCAAAGCAATACTTCGTGCATGCGTGCATCTTCGGGATATACATAATGCAGGTCATTTGTTGCGACTAACTTTAGATTCAAATTCTTTGCGATCTTTAGCAAATCTTCGCGATGGCGACGTTCAATTCCTAGACCGTGATCCATTAGTTCAACAAAGTAATTGTCTTGTCCCAGAATTTCGCGCATAGTTGCTGCGGTGCTTAGGGCTTTGTCGTAATTACCAGCTTGCAACCAACGATTTACTTCACCAGATGGGCACCCAGTTGTACCGATGATTCCCTTGCCATGCTTTTCCAAAAGCTCAGCATCAAATCTTGGTTGATAGTAATAGCCTTCTAGGCTCGCCTTGCTGGACAACCTAAACAAGTTATGTAATCCAACATTGTTCTCGGCCCAAAGCGTCATGTGGGTGTAGTTGTATCGCCCACGTCCGGCACCATCCAATGAAGTGTCATCGACTGCTGGGGTTCCGAAATCAAATGGCGCGCGTAGTGCGCGACCTTGTGGTGCGAAATATCCTTCAATGCCAATGATTGGTTTCACATTGGTGGACTGAGCCTTTTTCCAGAATTCAAATGCGCCATATAAATTGCCATGATCCGTCATCGCAATGGCTGGCATACCCAGTTCTTCAGCTTTAGAAAAAAGGTCACCTAAACGAGCGGCGCCATCCAGCATTGAATACTCGGTG
>JBIIZV010000099.1:0-4038 GCA_044346095.1 Candidatus Nanopelagicales bacterium | reverse complement strand
AAGTCTTCGCCAAGCTTGTTGGTTTCGAGCTTCCCAATTTCTCGGTGCTGGTGGTCCAGTTACTGGCAATTTCAGTGGAGGTAATTCGCTATCAGGTAACCCATGAGCTCGTAGCGCAGCAGCAATCCAGGTGCTGGAGTGACGCTTGACGTTCCGTAAGTGCATAAATGAAAGCGTCTTAAGTTCCGATTCATTTGTTAGCCCAGAACTGGCCAAGGTAACTATGTGTGAATCCGACAAAATGCGACCAGCTGCGATGTCTTGTTCGCGGGCAATCTCGTCTCGGGCGTGCCACACCTCACGAATCACAGCCAGTTCACGTGCATTACGGATGACATGCATTCCAGAAGTGCGTCGCCACGGATCTACACGCTCAATTGGAACTGTAGTGCGCTTTACGTGATCAAACTCTTGAAGCGCCCATTCGTGTTTCTCTGCTTCCCGCAACTGAGTTTCTAGTAACTCCCATAACTCGATTAAGAACTCAACATCGAGTGCTGCATAGTTCAGCCATGATTCTGGCAATGGGCGAGTAGACCAATCGGCAGCACTATGTTCTTTAGCTAGTGAAAATCCAAGTTGAGTTTCTATCAATGGACCAAGACCAACTCGTGGTAAGCCCAGTAAGCGTCCTGCAAGTTCAGTATCAAACACATTTGCGGTTGGAATAAGTCCAACTTCGGCTAAACAAACTAAATCTTGCGATGCCGCATGCAAAATCCAGTCCACACCAGTAAGCACTTCGTGCAGGGGATTCAAATTAGGAAACAAGGTTGGATCAATTAAGTGTGAGCCAGAACCTTGTCTGCGAATTTGAATCAAGTAGGCCCGTTGACTGTACTTGAACCCTGATGCGCGTTCGGCATCCAGCGCTACCGGCCCAGTTCCGCTGGCTATCACTGCAACTAGGTTTGCAAGCTGATCTGGATTAGAGACAATCTCCGGAAGACCTTCACGTGGCTCGGTAACTCGAATGCTCTCAACTTCTGGAAGTTCAGCACTATGGGAGTCCGTCACCTCTTGCGGTGACTCAATCTGTTCTGACATATATAACGTTTAGCGCTTTCGTGAAAGTGCGGTAACACCTTCCGGAAGTGGAGTTAAGCCCGAACTCTTCTCCACAAGGGCCAACCAAGCTTTTATGTGCGTTGATAGGTCTTCAGTGTCAGGTGACCAGGAAGCTCTAATTTCTAAATCAGTTTCAGTCGATCTATCCTCTAGACCAGCAAAGGATCGAGAAACTGTGCGAGTAACAGTTCCAGAAGCATTATGAAATTGCGCACCAGCATCAGTTAACGCATCAGTTAACCAAGACCAGGCAACTTCGTCGAACAAATCATCGGTGACAACATCAGATTCAATTGGAGCTCGGACGAAAGAAACTACGCGGAATGTGCCATCCCAAGTCTCTTGACCTTCTGGGTCATGCAGAACAATAAATCGACCAACGGCCAATTCCTCATCGTCACCATCAACGGCTTCAACGGCTAAAGCAATGCTGTGGGGTGCCAGTCGCTGCGGGGCTGGAACTTCTTCGAGAGTGAATTCTGGTCGCAATGCAGGACTTTGCAAGCTATCTAATGCAACCTGCCAAACGTCCACGCTTGAAGCACCTATCCCAGAAGAATTCATTAGTTATAAGCATATGAACAATGTTGAAGTTGTTGGCTCAGGCGCGCGGTCGGTTAGGCTAGCGGGATGCCTATCGTTCTCGCCTTACTTTCCAGCCTGGTCTGGGGTTTAGCCGACTTCTTGGGTGGAACTCTTAGCAAGAAACGAAAAGCAATTGCGGTTATCGGTGGATCGCAATCTTTCGGATTACTTTTTGCAACCATATTGTCTTTGGCGTTCGGCTTGTGGACATGGGACACCTCGGTCTGGATAAACGGAATCATTGCAGGCGCTTTGGGGTTACTTGGGCTGGTTGGTTTTTACACCGCGCTTGCAACCGGACAAATGGGTATTGTTGCTCCGATTTCATCATTGAGCGCAGTAGTGCCAGTAACAATCGGACTGGCACAAGGGGAGCGCCCTGGCACAATGCAGGTGACTGGAATTGTGATTGCTTTGATCGGCGTTGTTCTAGCTAGTGGACCAGAGCTTAAAGGAGATGTAGATCCACGCCCGGTCTTCCTGGCATTCTTCGCGGCAGTAACTTTTGGATTTTGTGTTTACTTCATGGCTAAGGGCGGACAGATAAATCCAACAATGACAATCACCGCAATGCGCGCGACTCAAGTTGCAGTGGTTTTGATTATGGCACTTGCAATCATGTCATTTGGTGGACTCATCAAGAAAGATATTCCGCTTCTTGCCACCATCGGCGTGACAGATGCCGGAGCAAACATCCTGTTCGCGTTCGCAGCCTCACTTGGGCTGCTATCTGTGGTTGCCGTGCTTGGGTCGCTTTACCCGATCGTCACTGTGTTACTTGCCTGGTGGATCCACAAAGAAAGATTGATTCCGGTTCAGTATCTTGGCATCGTCGTTACATTTGCCGGCGTTGCGTTAATTGCGGTCGGTTAGTTTTTTTCTTCAATCAGTGTCATTGATATTGAGTTGATGCAATAGCGCAAGTCAGTTGGTGTTTTGTAACCTTCACCTTCGAACACGTGACCAAGATGCGAATCGCAAGCTGCACATCTAATTTCAGTGCGAACCATGCCGTGTGACATGTCTTTGATCTCAGTAACAGTTTCGGCAGCAAGCGGAGTAAAGAATGACGGCCAGCCACACCCACTGTGAAACTTTGCATCGCTTCTAAACAGTTCTGCGCCACAGGCTCGGCAGGCATAGATGCCGTTGGTTTCGGTGTCGGTGTATTCGCCAATGAATGGAGCTTCAGTTCCGGCTTCGCGCAAGACTCGATATTCTTCTGGACTTAACTCTGCACGCCACTGTTCATCAGACTTAACAACTTTTTCACTCATGAGTAAAGGCTAGAGCAACTGTAGGCATGATGCGAGTGCAGCCTTGTGAGTCAAGATTTAACGGCGAAACAACAAACGCTTGAACTCGAAGTCACCTGATACCGCAGTGCCAACCTGAGCCCAGTTGGATTCGCGGGGGAGAGCGCCAGGCCATGCCGGTGAACCACCAACAGTTACCGGTGACACTGTGAGGTCGTATTCGTCGACTGCTCCTGCTTCCAGTAGCTGAGTAAGCAAACTTGGACCGCCTTCGCAGGTAACTTTTCGCAGGCCAAGGTTTGTTAAGGCTGCAATCAAGTCTGGAACAAAATTAGATTGACTGACTGAAGAAACATCCACGACATGCGCAATCTCATTAAGATCAGCTGAAGGTGTCTTGTCACCGACATTTATGACAATAGTTTTTTCTAGTCCGCCATGAAAAAGGGGAGCAGATAAGTCGAATTCTAAACTCGAGCTAACAACAGCAATCCTTGGTGGCTTGCGATTTAGGAATGCAAATTCATCGCGCGCTTTGGGCTGCCGATAATTTTCCATGCGAGCTGTGTTGGCGCCTACCAAAACAACATCAGACAATGCGCGGAGAAGTAAAAGAAGTTTTAAGTCACTTTCACCAGTTAAGTCTCGAGATGAATCGCTGGGACCTACGAAATGACCATCTTGGGAAATGATCATGTTGGCGCGGACCCAATTTTCATTATTGGATTGATAATGCGCAGCAATGTCTGGAAGTGAAGCCAGTTGGAGATCCAAAATCAAAAGATTTTCCTGACGTAGGTTTTCGTTATGGTGGTCGATACAGGACTTGAACCTGTGACCTCTTCCATGTCAAGGAAGCGCGCTAGCCAACTGCGCCAATCGACCGTTGTGAAACGGATGTACCGTTCTATTCACTCACGATGTATTCATTTCTAGATTATGCACTTACGAGGTGGAGACGGGATTTGAACCCGTGTACAGGGATTTGCAGTCCCTTGCCTCGCCTCTCGGCCACTCCACCGGGGTCGCCCAATGTGAGCTCTTCCGAGCGGATGACGGGATTCGAACCCGCGACCCTCACCTTGGCAAGGTGATGCTCTACCACTGAGCCACATCCGCGTACAGGCTA
>JBIIZV010000098.1:0-4091 GCA_044346095.1 Candidatus Nanopelagicales bacterium | reverse complement strand
GCAACAGTTAATTTTTAGCGAATGAGGTTAGCTCGTGAAAAAAATCGTAATCATCGGTGGCGGAATTGTCGGCAGTTCACTGGCTGACGAGTTAACTGAACGCGGTTGGACTGATGTAACAGTTCTTGAGCAAGGTCCAATGCCGGCACCAGGTGGATCTACTTCACATGCACCAGGCTTGGTGCAAAAAGTAACCGGCAACAAAACACTTGCTGCCATGGCAGATCAAACCATCAACAAACTTTTAACTATTGAACATGAAGAAGGACCGGGCTTCTACCAAGTTGGTTCACTTGAAGTTGCAACTACCCCAGAGCGCCTTAAGGAATTACACCGCCGCACAGCTTGGCTGCATGCTTACGGCTACGAAGCTGAAGTAATCTCACCAGAGCGAGCCGGTGAACTTCATCCAGTGCTCGATCCAAAGTCAATTCTTGGCGCGATCTACTGCCCTACTGACGGCATCGCTAAGGCAGTTCGCTCAGTTCAAGCGCTACAGCGTCTTGCTGAATCTCGCGGGGCAATCTTCAAAGATCGCACCGAAGTTATTTCGATTGAGCAAGAAGCTGGTCAAGTAACTGGCGTAATGACAGATCAAGGATTCTTCCCCGCTGAAATCGTTATCTCTTGTGCTGGAATTTGGGGTCCAAAGGTTGGCCGCATGTTTGGCATGGCAAAAGCATTCCAGCCACTTGCCCATCAACTTGCTTGGACTGAAGACATCCCTTCCCTTGCAGATCAAACTGAAGAAATCACAATTCCGATCATGCGTCACCAAGGCGAGGATCTTTACTTCCGCCAACGTTTTAATGGCATGGGCATTGGTTCATACTTACACCGTCCACTCATGGTTGAGTCTGAAGAAATCTTGCCGTTCGATCAGGCAGAAATCATGCCAAGCCAGATGCCGTTTACTGCACCCGAGTGGGAACCAGTTCAAGGTTTAGCTGGACAAATTTTGCCAGAACTTAAAGACGCCAAAATTGTGGATGGCATGAACGGAATGTTCTCGTTCACTGTTGACACTTTCCCACTTATGGGTGAATGGAATGGCCTTAAGGGTTTCTGGGTTGCTGAAGCAGTTTGGGTAACTCAGGCCGTTGGAGTTGCTCGCGCTACTGCTGAATGGATCATTGATGGTCATCCAAAGCTTGCAGTTCATGAATGCGATGTAAATCGTTTTGAACAACATCAACTTGGGCCAAACCACATTTCAATGCGTGGTGCTCAGAACTACATTGAGGTTTACGACATCATTCATCCATTGCAGCCAATGGAAAAGCCTCGCCCACTTCGCACTACAGGCTTCTACCATCGTCAACAAGAATTAGGTGGCTACTTCCTAGAAGCATCCGGCTTTGAGCGCCCACAGTGGTACGAAGCAAACAAGGATCTTGTTGCGAAGTACCCAACTCCAGCTCGCGATGAATGGTCAGCACGTTACTGGTCACCAATCATTGGTGCCGAGGCTCAGTATGTTCGTGAAAATGTTGGTTTGTTCGACATCACTGCGCTAAAGCGAATTGAAGTTACTGGCAAGGGCTCTATGGAATTCCTAATGGAACAAACCACAGGAAAACTTGATAAGGCGCCAGGCTCAGTTACTTACTGCCTGATGCTGACTAAGGACGCTGGAATTCTTTCTGACGTAACGGTTACTCGGTTAGCTGAAACTCACTTCATGATTGGTGCAAACAGCGCAATCGATGTGGCTCGCCTAAAGTCCGCAGCACCAGACACGGTTCACATCAAGGATGTAACTTCTGGCACGGTTGGTCTTGGTTTGTTCGGACCTCAAGCCCGCAAGGTTGTCGAGAAGTTAACTAATGTGGATGTTTCTAACGAAGCCTTTGGTTACTTCAAGGCCAAGTCACTTTATCTAGACCAGGTTCCAGCAACACTGTGGCGCTTGTCCTACGTGGGTGAACTTGGCTACGAAATTTACACCGATGCTGACATGGCCCTGAAGCTTTGGGACACCTTGATGGAAGCCGGCAAAGAATTTGGAATCATTCCAGCCGGTCGTGGCGCATTTAACTCAATGCGCCTTGAAAAGGGTTACCGCTCATATGGAACAGATATGACAAGCGAACACAATCCACATGAAGCTGGCTTGGCATTCTCGGTTCGCAAGGGTGGCGGCTACATCGGAGCTGATGCTTTTGAGGCATTGGACCCAGCTGCAATCAAGAAGAAGTTAGTTTGTCTCGTATTTGATAACCCAGAGCACGTTGTGATGGGTAAGGAACCGGTGTTTGTTAATGGCTCCCCGGTTGGATACACAACCAGTTCCTACTTTGGACATTCAATTGGAAAGCAGATTGCTTACGCTTGGTTGCCAATTGATCACACCACTCTTGGTACCCAAGTAACCGTTAAGTACTTCGACTCGATGTATTCAGCTGTTGTCAGCGATGACCCACAGTTCGATCCATCGATGTCCAGACTGCGCTCTTAATCCAGCAAAGATAAGGTTTCTCTTATGGCGAATATGGCTCGTAGACGTACCGTAGAACTTCCAGATCATCCAGATTTTCTATGGGTGGCCGAACAAAAACCAAAGAAGTCCTATGACGTAATCATCATCGGCGCAGGCGGTCATGGTCTAGCCACTGCCTACTACTTGGCCAAGAATCACGGCATTACCAATGTGGCTGTAATTGAAAAGGGCTGGTTGGCCGGTGGAAACATGGGTCGCAACACAACCATCATTCGCTCTAACTACCTGTGGGATGAATCTGCTGGAATTTACGATCACTCACTAAAGCTTTGGGAAAACCTCGAAGAAGAAGTTGGCTATGAAATGTTCTTTAGCCAGCGCGGAGTTATGACTCTTGCGCATAGCGTGAGCGATGTTCGTTCCAAGCAGCGCAACTTCTACGCTAACCATGTAAATGCAGTCGATAGCGTTTGGTTAACTCCGGAAGAAGTTAAAGAGATTGCTCCGATCGTAAACATCAGCGAAGACATCCGTTATCCGGTTATGGGCGCTACATTCCAACCTCGCGGTGGCATTGCAAAGCATGACTGGGTTGCTTGGGGTTATGCCAAGGCTGCTGCCGACATGGGTGTTGACATTATTCAGAACTGTGAAGTCACTGGCTTCAACATTGTTAATGGCAAAGTCCAAGGTGTTAAGACAACTCAAGGTGACATTGCTGCTAACAAGGTTGGCATGGTTGCTGCTGGTCACACTTCAGTTCTAGCCAACATGGCTGGTTTCGATGTACCGCTGCAGAGTCGTCCACTACAGGCACTTGTTTCACCACTACTTGAGCAGGTACTGGACACCGTAATCATGTCTGGTGCAGTTCACGTCTATGTGAGCCAAGCACATAAGGGCGAATTGGTTATGGGCGCAGGCACTGACTCATACAATTCATACGCACAACGTGGCGGCTTCCATGTGATTGAGCATCAGCTTGCTGCAGCTTGTGAGTTGTTCCCAATCTTTGAACGCGCGCACTTGCTCCGTACTTGGGGTGGAATCGTGGACATCGCTCCTGATGCATCCCCGATCATCGGACTAACTCCAGTTGAGAATCTATTCATAAATTCAGGTTGGGGTACTGGTGGATTCAAGGCCACACCAGGATCTGGTTGGGTTATGGCGGCGACAATTGCAAACGGTGAACCGGATGCACTTGCTAAGCCGTATGCCCTGGATCGCTTTATCTCCGGCCACTTAATCGACGAGCACGGCGCTGCCGGCGTGGCCCACTAAGGAATCACAATGTTGCATATCCCTTGTCCATACTGCGGTCCGCGCGATGAAACTGAGTTTCATTATGGTTCCGAAGCACATGTTGCCTACCCAGAAAACTCTGCAAACTTAACTGACGAAGAATGGGCCAAGTTTGTATTCATCCGTTCTAATCCAAAGGGTTGGATGGCAGAGCGCTGGGTTCACAGCGCCGGTTGTCGCCGCTGGTTCAATGTTTGGCGCAACACCATCAACCACGAATTTGGACCGTCTTATAAACCATTCACCCAACAGCCAAAGAGCCCAGCATGAGCACAGTAACTTTCACATTCGACGGCAAGCAGTACACCGGCCAGAAGGGCGAGAGCCTAGCTTCTGCCCTATTGCG
>JBIIZV010000097.1:0-4120 GCA_044346095.1 Candidatus Nanopelagicales bacterium | reverse complement strand
GTCTGGTTAACACCTGCTGAAGCCATCTCACAAAATGTTCGAGCTGAGATGACTGGTGGTCAAGATGTGTTAGTTCAATTAGCGCTGGCTCACGCCGGCGTACTTTCTTAAGGTTTCTATTTCTAATGGCAGAACGTGATGGTGACGGCTGGGTTGATTGTCAATGCGGCAACCGTCACTGGGGTAAGTATGGTGCGGCCGGCGTGGTATTGATCGATCCGCAATCTCGCTCAATCCTCATGCAACTTCGCGCGGAATGGACACATGGCGGTCGAGTTTGGGGGATTCCTGGCGGTGCTCGGGATTCGCACGAGACTCCAATTGAGTCAGCCTTACGTGAGATGTCTGAAGAACTTTCTATTCACCCTGACTTAGTTGAGGTGGTTCATGACAACATTTGGGCAGACCACAATGACTGGAGTTACCACACGGTATTTGCATTTACCTCTAGGGATATTGATTACCAGGTCAACGAAGAGGCAGAGTTAGCCGAATGGATTGAGTTATCAAGAGTCGCTGAATTGGACTTACATCCTGGCTTTGCTTCAAATTGGAGTGAAATTATGCACGCAATTGAAAGTGTTCTAGCTAAGCATTAGTTTTTCGCGCGCTTAGTTGTGAGATTTTGTGTCCAAGTCGAATTGCCCTTTGATGATAAGTCGTTACCGGAATTTCCCAGTCACTAAAAGTGACATCAAAGTTTCCGCAGCTTGCGATTATTGTCACTGCCGACTCAAAATATGATTCATCGTCAGTAACGAAAACCATTCGACCATCTGGCTTTAAAGCGTTCACCACTAAATCCAGAAATAGTGGAGTGATCAACCGGCGTTTGTGGTGCCTAGCTTTAGGCCAAGGGTCTGGAAACAAGACATGAATTTCATTTACTGAGGCAGGCGTCATCCAGTCCTTTAACACATCCATACCGTCACCATGATGAGTGCGAATGTTGGAGAGACCTAGTTCTGTGGCAGTATCGACCACAGCAATCAATCCCACCGTGTGGACATCGATCGCTAGAACTCCAACGCTTGGGTCTGATTGAGCCAGCTGGAGAGCATGAGTTCCCATTCCTGAACCAAAATCCACGACAATAAAGTCTTTATCGAGCACTTTTGCTAGATCAACTGGGCGTTCTAAGTTGGTTATTTCGAACTTAGGCAGCAGAAGGATCAAAGATTGTTCTCTGCGCACTGACATTCGGCCATGACGTGCATGGAAAGTCCTTATGTGAGGATGCTCCGAAACTGGGTCAGATTGCGGATAGATTGGAGACTGCACAATTCAGAGTACAAGATTTATAGTTCAAACAAGGAGAGAGCATGGATCTCAGTGGCGTTCACGTTCCGCTAGTTACCCCTTTTGATAGCAACGGCGTAGTTGACACTAAGTCAATCGCACACATCACTGAAGTGATGATTGCCAACGGTATTTCAGGAATTGTCGCAGCTGGAACAACTGGCGAAGCTTACGCATTAAATTTTGAAGAGCGCCAGACCGTTATCGACACCATCGTAAAGCAAGTTCACGGACGAGTCCCGGTTTTAGCTGGTGTTGGTGGCATGTCAACTAAAGAAGCAATCAAGCAAGCACAACTTGCCCTAGAACTTAAGTGCGATGGCCTAATGGTGGCCGCGCCAGCATACGTATTACCTACACCAACTGAACTTGCAAACCATGTATCGGTTGTTATTGCAGCAGCCAAGTTACCAACAGTTCTTTACGATTACCCAGCACGTACTGGTGTGCCATTTGATCAAGAGACTTTGGATTTATTGGCAGACAATGAATTGGTTGTAGGAATCAAAGAGGCATCGGGTGACTTAGACCGGATCCCAATGCTGAACCAGCGCTATGCCGGACGAATTGAGATTGTGTGTGGCGCAGATGCCGATAGCCCATCATTCTTCAACGCTGGTGCAACAAGCTGGATCGGTGGCATGGCTAACGCGCTTCCAAAGGCTCACTTCGGAATTCTTGATCCGGCTACCCGAGCAACTGCTCATGCTGCTGTGCTGCCTTTGCTCGAGCACATCGAATCAGGTAGGTACATCGCCAAGACCAAAGCCTTGATGGGCCTACTTGGAGTACCTTGCTCATCAACTCGCGGACCTCTTGCAGAATTGGAACCTGCTGGAGTGGAAACTCTTCGCTCACTCGTGGCACAAGCTGGTGAATGGGTTCCTAGCCTGGTCTAGCTAATGTCAGCTAACTTATGGCGTTCAATTCCTGCAACATGGCAGGACGGACTATCAAGCATTAAGCCAGAACTCGATCAAATTGATCACTTGCTCGATCAAGAATTTGATTCAGGGCTGCAAGTTGTCCCCGAAATAGGCAAGTTGTTTGCTGCTTTAGCGCTGCCACCGAGGGATGTGAGTGTGGTTTTACTCGGGCAAGACCCGTACCCAACACCGAGTCACGCAATTGGTTTGGCTTTCGCCGTACCGGAAGGCACGAAACCGATTCCGGGATCATTGCGCAACATGTTAAAAGAAGTGGCTTCAGATACCGGGAAGGCATCTACGGCAGATTCCTCTCTGAGCAGATGGGTGGATCAAGGAGTTTTGTTACTAAACACTTCGCTTACAACAACTTCTGGAGTGAGAGCTGCTCATGTGGCTTGGCCTTGGGAAAAAGTGGTCCGAGCGATCATCGATCGGGTAGTGGTAGCAAACCCGAAAGTTGTTGGCCTGCTGTTGGGTAATCATGCAAAGCGCTTTGCTGAACACTTTGCATACGACTCGATCGTTCTTGCTGCCCACCCAAGTCCGCTTAGTGCTCATCGTGGGTTCAGCGGTGCTAAGCCGTTCACCAAAGTGAATGCAGTACTGAAAGCAAATCACAAGACGGAGATCACCTGGTGAAAAAAACGTACCCAGTGATTGCGCTCCTGGTTCTTGCCTGGCTGTTTAGTTCATGCGATAACTCGGCCACACAAGAGCCACAACCAGCTACTTCGTTCGCATCATCATTTCCGACTCAGACTGCGCCTGCCATCACACCAACTGCAGAAGTCGCAGTTCCTTCCCCAGAGGTATCAACTCCTAGCGTTGATACCTCATCGTCACAAGCACTTGAAGTCGCTCTAAGTTTGCAAGTTAGAGGCAGAGCTCCAGACACTGACTACAGTCGAGATGCTTTCGGTTCTGCGTGGCGTGATGTAGATAGAAACGGTTGCGACACTCGTAATGACATTTTGCAACGAGATTTTGCGACAACAATTCTCAAGTCTGGCACTGGCAACTGCAAAGTTATCGGTGGAACTTGGACTGATCCGTATTCAAATGAGAGCTACACCTTCGACGAAGCCCCAAGTGGCGCGCAAATAGATCACGTTGTTTCACTCAAGAATGCTTGGCAGATGGGTGCGGATCAGTGGAGCGAAGATATGCGCGTCGAATTTGCAAATGATCCGCTGAATCTTCGAGTAACTATTGCATCTCTTAATCAACAGAAAAGCGATGCAAATGCAGCTTCCTGGTTACCCCCGTTTAAGCCAGGTAGATGTAACTTCATAGCAACCCAAGTTGCTGTAAAAGCTAAGTGGAACTTGTACGTAACCGAATCTGAGAAGGAAGTTTTCGTGGCGATATTGAGTAAGCCGGAATGCCAAGAAACTAAGTTGCCTAACTAGCGATTTTCTATGGCGATAGGGCAGACTTAGAGTGTGCCAAATCCACCAGCAGTACTAATGGTTGAACTAGTAATGTCGATTGATCGCATGATTCAATCGGCTCAGACTGCTGCGGAAAAACAAAATCACCTAGTTATCCCCGGAGAATGGCCGGCACAAGTTGTACTGGGTCATGTATCGCAAGTAGACGAGCAAGTATGGATGCCGCGTATCGCCCAAATGTGCTCAGCTCTAGCAGCCGGGGGTGAGCCACCGAGTTTTGACTGGTGGGAACCAGATGCCTCTGCTACTTTTGAACGGTTTAAGGACATGTCGCTTTCAGAGACATCTGCGCTGGCTATGTCAGTGCGAACTCAGCTTTTATCAGTCGTTAAAGAATTAACTCCCGAGCAATGGTCGGCTACAGCTGAGCACGAAGCTTTCGGACACATAGATATCGCTGGTCTAATCATTCAGATTCTGACTCATGACGAGGAACATCGA